>JADGHI010000333.1 GCA_019689515.1 Acetobacteraceae bacterium
GCCGGATGCTGCCGAAGGCGCCGGAGGAGGGCCGCTGAGCGCGGCAAGCGGGCGGGCGGGCGCGACCGGTCCGGGAGGACCCGGCGTGTTCCGGCCGCGATCCCATGGCGTGGCCGGCAGCCGCTCATCGCCAAGTGGGCGCTTGAACCGCGCGCGGCGGGCGCCAACACTTCCCCCATGTCTCTGACCTCGCCCGGGGCCGAAGCCCGCGCCGCCCTCGAAGCCGCCGGCCGTCTGCCGGATGCCGAGCTCGACATCGCCGGCGTCGCGCTGCAGCTCGCCCGCATCGACTCGCCCGACGCCGACTGGCAGCAGGTGGCGGCGCATCTCTCCGACCTCGCCCGCGCCGCGGTGGAGGCTGCCGCGGCCGATCCGGTGGCCGACGCGGGCGACCTCGAGCGCCGCCGCGCCGTGCTCGCCGAGGTGATCCACGGGCGCTTCGGCTATGCCGGCGATACCGAGACCTATGACGACCTGGTCAACGCCAACCTGATCCGGGTGGTGGAGCGCCGCCGCGGCCTGCCCGTTGCGCTCGGCATCCTCTGGCTGCACGCCGCCGAGGCCGCCGGCTGGGGCGCGCACGGGGTCGACTTCCCCGGCCATTTCCTGATCGCGCTGGAGGGCGGGCGGAGCCAGGCGGTGGTGGACGTGTTCGCCGGCGGCACCCCGCTCGCCGCGCCCGACCTGCGCGCGCTCATCAAGCGCGTCGGCGGCGAGCGGGCGGAGCTGCGCCCGGGCCTGCTGCTGCCGATGGCGCGGCGCGACGTGCTGCTGCGGCTGCAGAACAACATCAAGCTGCGCCGGCTGCGCAACGGCGACCTCAAGGGCGCGCTCGCCTGCACCGAGGACATGCTGCGCCTCTCCCCCGACCATGCGGGGCTGTGGCGCGAGGCGGCGATGATGAACCAGCGGCTGGAGCGGATCGGCGCGGCGCTCGCCTGCCTCGACCGGTTCCTGGAGCTCTGCCCCGAGGGCGAGCAGGCCAATCGGATGCGGGCCGTCGCCGAGGAACTGCGCAACCGGCTGAACTGAACGCCGGGCAGGGCCGGGCGGCATCAGCGAGCCGGGCCGGCGCCCCTCGACCTCCGAGAGGCGCCGCGCGCCTTACAGCGGCGCCCCGCCCTGCGGCGGCCGTGCGGTGTCGTAGGCCTGGCGCAGCTCGCCGCTCTCGACCGAGGCGAGGGCGCTCCGCAGCACCTGGGCGATCGCGCGATCGTCCATGGTCCGGGCCAGCAGCCCGAGCGTGCCGCCGAGCAGCGCCGATGCGATCGAGATCGGCGCGATCTTCTGCTCCATCATGTACTCGATCGCCTTGTCCACGACCGATCCGGCGTGACTCAGATCCTCTGGTGCAACGCCCTGGGGGTCCAGCTGCATGCGGCGCACTCCTTTGCTTCCACGGAGATAGGGCGCGGGACGCCCGGCGCAAAGCCCCGCGCGGCGCCGCCTGCGCCCGGATGCCGCGCCGCGCGGAGTTTGCGCCCGTCGCGGTTCCGACAGCTTCCCTCGGCGAGGAGCCGGAGACGGCGGCGCGTGGACAGGAGGCGCCTCGGCGCCGGGCATGGCGGGACGAGCTGGATCCCGCGGCGGGCCCGGCCTGCTCTCACTTCGCCGCCTCCGCCTCCGCCGCGGCGGCGGAGGTTGCGCGCGAAGGCTCGAGCCCAGCCGCCGCCTGCGCCGCCGCGGCCTCCTCGGCCTTCGCCACCGCCTCGGACTGGCGGCGCCACATCTCCGCGTAGAGCCCGCCCGCGGCGAGCAGCGTCGCATGGTTGCCGCGCTCCACCACCCGGCCGTCCTGCAGCACGATGATCTCGTCCGCCTCCACCACCGTGGAGAGGCGATGCGCAATCACCAGCGTGGTGCGGTTGCGCGAGACCTGGCGCAGCGCCGACTGGATCTCCTGCTCGGTGCGCGTATCCAGCGCGCTCGTCGCCTCGTCGAGGATCAGGATGCGGGGATTCTTGAGGATGGTGCGCGCGATCGCGACGCGCTGCTTCTCCCCGCCCGAGAGCTTGAGGCCGCGCTCGCCCACCATCGTGTCGTAGCCGTCCGGCAGGCGCATCACGAAGTCATGCACCTGGGCGAGCTTCGCGGCGCGGACGATCTCCTCCTCGGAGGCGTCCGGGCGGCCGTAGGCGATGTTGTAGCGGATCGTGTCGTTGAACAGCACGGTGTCCTGCGGCACGACGCCGATCGCGGCGCGCAGCGACTGCTGCTGCACCGCGCGGATGTCCTGCCCGTCCACCAGGATCCGCCCGCCGGTGACGTCGTAGAAGCGGAACAGCAGGCGCGAGATGGTGGACTTCCCCGCCCCCGTCGGCCCAACGATGGCGAGCGTCCGGCCCGGCGGCACGGTGAAGGAGACGCCCTTGAGGATCTCCCGGTCCGGCCGGTAGCCGAAACGGACATCCTCGAAGCGCACCTCGCCGGGCCCCGCGGCGAGCGGCGGCGCACCCGGCGCGTCGGCGATCTCGCGCTGCTCGCGCATCAGCGTGAACATCGCCTCCATGTCGGTGAGCGACTGCTTCATCTCGCGGTAGACAAAGCCGAGGAAGTTGAGCGGCAGGTAGAGCTGGATCAGGTAGGTGTTGACCAGCACGAAGTCGCCGACCGTCATCTCCCCGCGCGCCGCGCCGCGCGCCGCCATCAGCATCACCGCGGTCAGCCCCACCGCGATGATCGTCGCCTGGCCGGCGTTGAGCAGGTTCAGCGTGACCTCGGAGCGGACATAGGCCCGCTCGTAGCGCGCGAGCGAGGCGTCGTAGCGCCGCTCCTCATGCGCCTCGTTGCCGAAGTACTTCACCGTCTCGTAGTTGAGCAGGGAGTCGATCGCCTTGGTGTTGGCGTCCTGGTCCGTCTTGTTCATCTCGCGCCGGAAGCGCAGGCGCCAGTCGGTGAAGAGCAGGGTGAAGGCGACGTAGATCCCGATCGTCCCGAGCGTGACCGCGGCGAAGGAGATGTCGAACATCCCCCACAGCACCAGCGCCACCGCCGCGATCTCGATGATCGTCGGGATGATGGTGAACAGCATGAAGTCGAGCACGAAGGTGATGCCCCGCGTGCCGCGCTCGATCACGCGCGAGAGGCCGCCGGTCTGGCGGTCGAGGTGGAACCGCAGCGAAAGCGCATGCAGATGCCGGAAGACCTGCAGCGCGATCCGCCGCGTCGCGCGCGCCTGGACCCGGACGAAGACCGCGTCGCGCAGCTCGCCGAAGGCCGAGGCGGCGACGCGCAGCAGCCCGTAGCCGAGGATCAGGGCGATCGGGACCGCCGCGATGGCCCCCGCGCCTGAGTGCGGCGCCAGTGCGTCCACCGCGCGGGCATAGGCGATCGGGACGAAGATGTTGGCGACCTTGGCGAGGACGAGGCAGACCAGCGCGATGACGACCCGCGCGCGCAGGCCGGGCTCACCGGGCGGCCAGAGCCAGGGAGCGAGGGTCAGCAGGGTCTGAAAGTGGCTGCGGGATTCGGTCGGCGCAGTGGGGGGCACGGGGAACTCCGGTCGGTGGTGGCCGGCTTGCGGGCGGGGGTATCGGTTGGTTGCAGCGCCGCAGCTTGGGACGCCGCGGCCCTTCGGCAAGCCGGGCCGGACGGGGCGGGCGGACGGTGCTTCCGGGTGCCGCCATGCGGAGACAGCATATGTCAGCGTCCGCGGGGTCGAGGACCAAGCGGATGGCATTACTGGCGCTACCCGGAGTGCATGAGGCCGCTGAGCAGGCGATCATGGAAGGCGTGCCCGGCGGCATCGGGCCGCCGTACCGGGGCATGGCCGCCCTGACCGCGCACAAGCGTCCGCCCTATGGCGCGAGCAACCCCGGCATGGCGAGGTTCAGAAACTGTTCACCCGGCATGGTGAGGCCCAGAAATCGCGGAGATGCCCGGGTGAAGGGCATCCTGGCGAGGCCGCGCCAGGCGCCTTGTCATCCGCGCCGCTGTGCCGGCGGACGAGCCCGCCCCGGTCTGTGAGATCTCGTTGCTGAGGTCCGCCGCTATCATCGTCTGACCGTTCGCCCTCAGGGCAGGGACACGTCTTCCACCGGACGGAAGCGTCCCGATTGTCGCGCGCGCTGTGCTCGCGGCTCCGGGACAGATGGCGGAATTCCTGCCGGGCCAACAACGGCCCGAGGCGAGTCACAGACCGCCGCGCAAGGCACTCGTACTGCGCAAAGCCGGCATCGACGCAGCATCTACTTCAAGTGCGAGGCGTAGCGCCTCAGTGGCTTCGCGGAGCACTGTCGCCGATTTCTCATAGCCTTCTATCAGGGCATCCTCGGCCAGCAGTTCGATCTGCTTGAGCAGGTGGCGGCGGCGGTAATGCGCCCGTAACTGGTCTTCCTCCTGTGCCCAAGGGGGGAGAGATGGATGCTCCTCCGTGACCTGGACGGCGGACGGGCCACAGGAGGGAGGGCCCGCTCGGGGCGCGTCCGATGCGGTGTGATCAGTTTTGCGTCGGCTCATTGAAGGGCTGAGCGTCTGATCGCCTAATGGTTGAATTTGCCCCATCATATTTGCCTGCAATTAGGAAGTTAAGGGATGGGGCGCTCATTCTCCGAGCATCTGCGTTTGGGATACGTTATACGTCCGTTAAGATTTCTGACAGCCCATGCAGCGGCCGCCAGGCGGCCGCTCCTCGTTGCCTAGTGGATGAAACCTCAGCCGGCCGATGCAGCCCACGGATCCCCGGCGGATCGCGGTGGCGGAGAACACCGGCTACCTCGCCCTGACCAGGGGCGGCGGCAATTGCCAGTACCAGTCCGGCGCCACCTTCCTGGTCCTGAAGGCCGCGGAGGTTCGCCCCGGTGGACGCGATCTACATCTACACCGCGGCACGCCACCTGCGTGATCGGCATCCAGGACGGCTTCCCCAACCCCTGCGA
>JADGHI010000334.1 GCA_019689515.1 Acetobacteraceae bacterium
CCGCGATGCCTGCGCCGCCTGGCCGCCCAGCGTGGCCGCCGCCATGGTCGCGGGCCGGGAGGGCTGGTGGGCGCCCTCGCGCGCGTGGCTCGCTGCCGTCGTCCCGGCAGGCTCGCCGCCGGAGCGGGGCACCCAGCCCGGCGCGCCGGCTGCGGTCGTCCCGGGCCCGGATGCAGCCGCATGCGACGGGGCGCCGCCCATGTCCGCTTCGGACGCGACTGCGTGCGGCGGCCCACCATGGCTCTCGCGGTGCCCCTGCTTCCTGCCGGCTGCGCCGCCCTCCGGCCGCGCGCTGCTGGTCGCGAAGCGCGCCAGGGCGAGGCCCGCGAGGACCGAGGCACCGAAGAACGCGACGGGCTGCGCGCGCGCGAAGTCCTCGACCCCGCTCACAATGTCGCGCAGGTTGCGCCGGCGCAGCGCTTCCGCCGTCTGCTGCACGTACTCCGCGCCTTCGCGGACATAGCCGGCGAGCATGGGCATGTTGCCCTCGAGCTCGTCGGCGGCGCGGCGGATCGCGTGGGCGACGCCCTCGGCCTGCGCCGCACCGGCACGCTTCTGCGCCTCCGCCACGCCCTCGGCCTCTTCCATGACGACCCTGGCGATGTCGCGCCCCTCGTCCACCGCCTCGTGGGCGACGCCCTTCGCGGTTTCACCGGCCCGCACGGCCGCCGCGCCGGCCTCCTCCCGCACGGCGCCGGCGGCCTCGCGCAGATCGTCCGCGGTGCGGCGCAAAGCCTCGCCCTGGCCGCCTTCCGGCCTGTCCTGCCGCCGCAAGGACGGATCCGGCGCCGGCTCGTTCCTCGGCACGTCGCTCACTCGTGGCACTCCTCTTGGCGGTCTTGCAGGTCGCGACCGATGCGCCTTCAACAGCAGGGCCCGGTCCGCGTTCCCGCCGCGCGCGCTCACTGGCGCGCCCGCGCATGGGCTGCGCGTGCCGTTGCCAAGCCCGCCACCACGCGCCACGCTGCGGTTGACAACGCACCACCCACCGGCCGGACACGCCGGCCGGCCGGTCAGCCCCGGACCGTTCCGCCGGACCTGCAGAGGCGCGATGCGATGAACGCGACTCCCCCTCCTCTCTCCAACTCGCCGATCGTCGCCGCCTTCGTCGCGCGCACGCCCGGCTCGGCCGCCGCCTATGCCAAGGCGCGCGAGATCTTCCCCGGCGGGGTGACGCACGACACGCGCTATGTCCGCCCGCACCCGCTCTCGATCGCCCGCGCTTCCGGGGCGCGGAAATGGGACGTCGATGGCAACGAATACGTCGATTACTTCGGCGGCCATGGCGCACTGATCCTCGGCCACGCGCATCCGGAGGTGGCCGCGCGCATCGCCGAGCAGGCCGCGAAGGGCACGCATTACGGCGCCAACCACGCGCTGGAGCTGCGCTGGGGCGAACTGGTGCGCGAACTGGTGCCGAGCGCGGAGATGGTGCGCTTCACCAATTCCGGCACCGAGGCGACGCTGATGGCGCTGCGCCTCGCCCGCGCCGCGACCGGCCGGCCGAAGCTGCTCCGCCTGCGCGGCCACTTCCACGGCTGGCACGACCACATGGCCTTCGGCGTCACCAACCACTTCGACGGCACGCCGACGCCGGGCGTGCTGGAAGGCCTCGCGAGCAATGTTCTGCTTGCCGACCCGAACGATGCGGTGGGGCTGACGGCGCTGCTGGAGGCGCATGGAAGCGAGAGCGCCGCGGCGATCCTGGAGCCGACCGGCAGCACCTACGGCCAGGTCCCGCTGCGCCCCGAGTTCGTCCGTTTGCTGCGCGAGGAGACGGCGAAGCGCGGCATCCTGCTGATCTTCGACGAGGTGGTGACGGGTTTCCGCGTCGCCCTCGGCGGCGCGCAGGAGGCGCTCGGCATCCGGCCGGACCTGACGACACTGGCGAAGATCCTCGCGGGCGGCCTGCCGGGCGGCGCGGTCGTCGGGCGGCGCGACGTGATGGAACTGCTCGACCCCGAGCGCGCAGCGGCACGCGGCGTCGAGAAGATCCCGCACCAGGGCACCTTCAACGCCAATCCGCTCTCCGCCGCGGCCGGCGTCGCGACGCTCGAGGTGCTGAAGTCCACCGACGCGATCGCGCGCGCCCACGCCTACGCGGCGCAGCTGCGCGAGGGGATGAACGCCGTGCTCGCGGAGGCTGGCGTCCCCTGGGCGGTGTACGGCACCCACACGGGCTTCCACATCTTCACCAACCCACGCGGTATTCCGGGCATCGGACCGCGCAGCTTCGACCCCTTCGCCTTCGGCTACGAGGACCTCAAGGTGCCACGTGGCGCGCAGGGGCCGACCAAGCTCGCGCTCGCGATGCGCGTGCACGGCGCGGACATCATGCCCTGGCCGGGCGGCACGGTCTCCGCCGCGCATGGGCCGGCGGAGCTGGACCGCACCCTGGAGGCGTTCCGCAAGAGCGTGCGGATGCTCAGGGACGAGGGCGAGATTCACTGAGCGGCGCTCTATGACGGCGCGAAGACGCGCGGCGTCGGACCGTGACGCGGGGCGTCCGGCCACGCCGGGAACAGGCACTGGACGTGTGACGTGACCTTTCGTCGCGGGCAATGCGTAATCGCCGCCCGCGACCGCTGCGCTCTCCGCCAGGGCAATGCCCCGGGCGCTAGTGGCCTACTTGTGCAGGGACGGCGTGATGGGGACGATGGCAGGCCAGCCGGTACCCTGCTCGCTCGCCGCATGTGCGGCACTTGACGCGAGCGCGGGCATCTCGCGTCTCCTGGCCGGGGTGAATGTGGCCCGCCAGCAGGCGCACCGGCACTTGCTCGGGCGCGGTCTTCCGCACCGCTGCCCAAGGGGTGCCGATGCACAGGGTGGACGAGTCTGGCTACAGTCGCCCCGGCGTCTACATCCTTGGCGATTGGCGTCAGCAGCGCGGCAGGGCGCTGCTTTCAGCCGATGCTCCTACCGTGCGCACTTGCGTGATACGTGAACGGCAGCGGCCGCGAGGCAGACCCCTGCGCCGCCGTTCACCGGCATCGGATGCGTGGCCGTGCCGCCGTCGCGCGGGCAGCGCGCGCGGCCGAGGCGCGCAGCACCAGTACCGGCCGGCGTCCGGCGGCGCAGAGCCCGGCCGCCGCGCGGCCCGGCAGCGCAACCGCACCTCCGCCAGCAGCCCCGTCGAAGGCCGCCCCGATGCGCGCCAGGCTGACACGCCGGTGATAGGCGAGGCCACGCAGCGCCTCGCCCGAATGATACTGCGCGATCGCCTCCGCCCAGCTACCGGTGCGGGCACGCAAGGCGCGCAGGAAGCGGATCGCGTAGCGGACATTCGTCGCCGGGTCGAAGGCGTCCGCAAGGCTGGGAAATGCCTCCGGATGGTGGTGCAGGTTCACCTGCATGCAGCCGACATCAATGGAGCGCACGCCACGCGCGCGCAGCGCCGCGACATCGGCGAGGGCGGCCTCGCGCGTCTCGGCGAAGCGGGTCTCGTCCTCGACATTGTACGCCCAGGGCCAGGGCGCGACGCGGCCCGTGCCCGGATTGCGCCGGCCGCTCTCGACCAGCGCGATGGCGCCGAGCAGGCCGGGCGGCAGGCCTGAACCGGGTTCCGCCGCGGCGATCGCGCGCCGGCAGAGCGACCAGGGATCGTCGGACGGCACGGGCGACGGCGGCGGCTCCGCGCCGAGCACCGGCGCCTGGAGCGCGAGGACAAGGAGCATGCTCGCCAGTATGGCGCCGCAGCGCGTCACTTACGGCACCAGCACCAGCGCGCCCTCGACCTGGCCGGCGCGCAGGCGCGTCAGCGCCTGCTCCGCCTGACCGAGCGGCAGGGTCTCCACCGTCGTTCGCACCGGCACCTTCGGCGCCAGCGCCAGGAATTCCTCCCCGTCGCGCCGGGTGAGGTTGGCGACGGAGCGCACGACCCGCTCATGCCACAGGATCTCATAAGGGAAAGAGGGGATGTCGCTCATGTGGATGCCGGCGCAGACCACGATGCCGCCGCGGTCCACCGCGCGCAGCGCCACCGGCACCAGCGCGCCGACCGGGGCGAACAGGATCGCGGCGTCGAGCGGCTCCGGCCCCGGTGCGTCGGACGGCCCCGCCCAGACCGCGCCGAGCGAGCGTGCGAATTCCTGCGCCGCTGCGTCGCCCGGGCGGGTGAAGGCGTAGATCTCCCGCCCCTCCCAGCGCGCCACCTGGGCGATGATGTGCGCCGCCGCGCCGAAGCCGTAGAGGCCGATCCGTCGCGCCCCCTCCCCCGCCATGCGCAGCGCGCGGTAGCCGATCAGCCCGGCGCAGAGCAGGGGCGCGGCTTCCGTATCCCCATAGGCATTCGGCAGGGCGAAGCAGAAGCGTTCGTCGGCCACGACCAGCTCGGCATAGCCGCCGTCGAGCTGGTAGCCGGTGAAGCGCGCGGACTCGCACAGATTCTCCTGCCCGCGCGCGCAATAGCGGCAAACGCCGCAGGCGAAGCCGAGCCACGGCACGCCGACCCGCGTGCCGGGCCCGAAGCGCGTCGCGCCGGGCCCAACCTCGACCACGCGGCCGACGATCTCGTGGCCCGGGATCACGCCCGGCTTCGGGTCGGGAAGCTCGCCGTCCACCACATGCAGGTCCGTCCGGCACACGGCGCAGGCGCAGACGCGCAGCAGCACCTGGCCCGGCCCGGGTCGTGGGTCGGGCCGCGTCTCCGCGCGGAGGCGGCCAGGCGTGGCGGGATCGAGGGCCATGCAGCGCATCGCGGCTCGCCCCCGCCTACATCAGCGCCGCGAGTGCCGGCCGGCGCTGCCGCCATTCGGTCGCACGCTCGAAGGCGTGTGCGGCGCGCAGCACCGTCGCGTCCTCGAAGGGCCGCCCGACGATCTGCACGCCGACCGGCAGCCCACCCTCGCCGAACCCCGCGCCGACCACCGC
>JADGHI010000335.1 GCA_019689515.1 Acetobacteraceae bacterium
GGGGTGGAGGCGCGGCTGACCGCCTCGGGCCACAGCCCGGCGGCCCTGCTGGCGACGCTGGAGGGCGAGGTCCGCCTCGCCGTGCGCAACGGCGTGCTGGTGGGCTTCGACCTTGGCGCGCTGGTCGCCGCTTCCGCCAGGGAGGAGCTCGATGCGGCGGAGGCGGCTCTGCGCCGCGCGCTCGGCATCGGCGATGGCCCCCCCGGCGATGGCGGCGGCGTGGCGACCGAGTTCGAGCGGCTGGAGGTTGCCGCCCGCCTCGCCGGTGGCCGCGCGGTGCTGGAGGGGGCGCGGCTGACCGGCGGCGAGGCGGGCGCCACGGCGACCGCGAGCGGCGCGATCGACCTCGCCCGCGCGACGCTCGACCTTCAGGTCGCGGCGCGGCCGGCGCAGGCCGAGGCGCCGGACATCGGGCTGCAATTGTCCGGCGACCTGTCCGATCCGCGGCGCCTCGGTGAGATCAGCGCCTGGGCGCGCTGGCGGGCGGAGCAGGGATAGGCCGCGCGCGGCGCCCGCCCGCTCATCCGTCAGCCGCGGGCCGCCGCCGCTTCCCGCAGGGCGAAGACGCGCAGCGCGCTCGCCAGCGGCGCGCCGCCGGCTGTGCCGTCCGCCGCCGCCTCGGTCCGGCGTGCGTCGAGCATCGCCACCAGCCCGGAGAGGCTGACGCCGCGCCGCGCCGCGGCCGCCTCCAGCACCGCCCAGAATTCCGGCTCCAGCGCGATCGAGGTGCGGTGGCCGGCGAGGGTGAAGCTGCGCTTGCGCAGGTATCGCTGGCCGCCGCTGCCGCCGCCGTGCGTCGTTCCGTCGCTCATCCGCTCCCTTCGAGCGTGGCGCCGGGCGTCACCATCCTCTCCGGGCGCACCCAGCGGTCGAAGTCCTCGGGCGAGACGTAGCCGAGGCGCGCCGCGGCCTCCTTCAGCGTCAGGTCCTCGGCCAGCGCCTTCTTCGAGATCGCGACCGCCTTGTCGTAGCCGATGCGCGGGTTGAGCGCGGTGACCAGCATGAGCGACTTCGCCAGGTTCTCGGCGATGCGGCCGCGGTTCGGCTCCAGCTTGTCCACCATGTTGGCCGCGAAGCTCTCTGCGGCGTCGGCGAGCAGCGTGGCGGACTGCAGCACGGCGTGGATGATCACCGGCTTGAAGACGTTGAGCTCCAGGTGCCCCTGCGCGCCGGCCACCGTCACGGTGACGTTGTTCCCCATCACCTGCGCGCAGACCATGGTCAGCGCCTCGGACTGCGTCGGGTTCGTCTTGCCCGGCATGATCGAGGAGGAGAGGCCGTCGGCCGGGATGATCAGCTCCGCGATGCCGGAGCGCGGGCCGGAGCCGAGCAGGCGGATGTCGTTCGCGATCTTGTTGAGCGAGACGGCGAGCACGTTCATCGCCCCGTGCAGCTCGACGAAGGCGTCGTGCGCCGCCATGCCCTCGAATTTGTTGGGGTTGGGCGTGAAGGCGAGCCCGGTGCGCTCGGCGACGAGCTCGCAGAACACCCGGTCGAAGTCGGGGTGGCGGTTGAGGCCGGTGCCGACCGCCGTGCCGCCCTGCGGCAGCATCAGGAGGCGCGGCATCACGTCGCGCAACCGCGCCATGCCGAGCTCCACCTGGCGCGCCCAGGCGCCGAATTCCTGGCCCAGCGTGACCGGCACCGCGTCCATCAGGTGCGTCCGTCCGACCTTGACGATGCCGGCCCACTCCTCCGAGCGCTTCCACAGCGAGGCGTGCAGCCGGCCGAGAGCGGGCAGCAGCCTTCCCTGCACCGCCTCCGCCGCCGCCATGTGCATCATCGTGGGGAAGTTGTCGTTGGAGGACTGGCCGCGGTTGACGTGGTCGTTCGGGTGCACCGGGTCGCGCGATCCCAGCGGGCGGCCGAGGATCTCGTTGGCGCGATTGGCGATCACCTCGTTGGCGTTCATGTTGGTCTGGGTGCCGGAGCCGGTCTGCCAGACGGGGAGCGGGAAGTCGGCGTCGCGCTTGCCCTCGGCCACTTCCAGCGCGGCCTGCTTAATCGCCTCTGCGATGTCGTCGGGAAGCTCGCCGAGGCGCCGGTTGGCCTCCGCGCAGGCCCATTTGTGCAGGCCGACGGCGTGGATCAGGGCCGGGGGGAGGCGCTCGGAGCCGATGCGGAACAGCCGGCGCGCGCGCTCGGTCTGCGGGCCCCAGTAGCGGTCGGCGGGAATCTCGATGCTGCCGAGGGAATCGGTCTCGGTGCGGGTCGGCTCGGCCATGCTCACGCCCTCCTGAACTCCCACGGGCGGGAACGCGGATCAGGCGCCGTAGGTGCTGATCTCGATCAGGTTCCCGTCCGGATCGCGGCAATAGATGGAGGTGATCGGCCCGAGTGCCCCGGTCCGCCGCACCGGCCCCTCCAGGATCTCGACGCCGCAATCGTGCAGATGTCCCACGATCTCCGCGGGCGTGATTGCGGTCACGAAGCAGAGATCCTGCGTCCCCGGTGCGGCGTGCGCGGCGTTGGGGCGGAATTCGCGGCCGGCCTCGTGCAGGTTGATCTTCTGCCCGCCGAATTTCAGCGCCGTGCGTTCGCCCCCGGGGCCGAAGGCCTCGCGCTCCATCCCCAGCACGCGCTGGTACCAGGCCGCGGTGATCTCGATGTCGCGGCAGGTGATGACGAGGTGGTCGAGGCGGTCCACGGCGAAGCGCATGGGCGGCGGGCGTTCCTTCCGTTCGGGGGCCGTCCCGCCCGCCATAGACCGCCGCCCGCAGCCTGTCACGCCGCCCCGGCCGGCCTCAGTCCTGCCACTTCACCTTGAGGAAGGGCGCGGGCAGCAGCAGCTTGTTCTCCTGCTTGAGGATCATCGGCCGCACCTTGGCGATGTAGGCCTGCCAGCGGGCATCGGCCGCCAGCCGCGCCCGCCGCTCCGCGCGCTCGGCGAGGTCCTCGTAGGCCCACATGTGGATCACCTGGTTCAGCGTGCCGAACTCGGTCTGGTAGTAGCCGACCATGCGCCCGAGGATCGGCTTCTGGATCGCCATCCCCTCGGCCTCATAGGCCTTGAGGTAGGCTCCGGCCTGGCCGGGATGCAGGGTGTAGATGCGTTCCTCGACGATCATGGCGCGCGCGCGTCCTCCCTTCCGGTGCCTGCGCGCCGAGGCTACCCCGCCTTGACCGCGCGTGCCATGCCCGAGCAGGCTCGCCGGGGAGGAGGGAGAGGACAGGATGCATCTCGGCGAGAAGGCGGCCGCCCAGCGGCCCGGGACGCGGCTGCGCGCGCTGCTCAAGGAACACCGGCCACTCGTCATCCCCGGCTGCTACGACGCGATGAGCGCGCGCGTGCTCGAGCATGTCGGCTTCGGCGCGATCTACATGAGCGGCTATGGCAGCTCGCTCGCCCTGCTCGGCCTGCCCGACGCGGGGCTGATCACCCTGACCGAGATGGCGATGAATGCGCGGCTGATCGCCTCGGCGGTGCGCGTCCCGGTGATCGCGGACGCCGACACGGGCTACGGCAACGCACTGAACGCGATCCGGACGGTCGAGGAGTACATCCGCGCCGGCGTCGCGGGCCTGCACATGGAGGACCAGGTCGCGCCGAAGCGCTGCGGCCATGTCGCCGGGCGCGAGGTGATCCCGCGCGAGGAGGCGGTGCGCAAGATCCGCGCCGCCTGCGCCGCGCGCGACGCGATGGACCCGGAGGTCGTGATCATCGCGCGCACCGATTCGCGCGGCGCGCATGGCGGCTCGCTCGACGAGGCGATTTGGCGGGCGAATGCCTTCCTCGATGCTGGCGCCGACCTCGCCTTCGTCGAGGGGCCGGCGAGCGTGGCCGAGGTGGAGCGCATCTGCCGCGAGGTGAAGGGCGGCCGCGTCTTCTACAACATGACCGGCATCTCGCCGCGATTCACCGAGAAGGAGATGGCCGAGCTCGGCATCGCGGCCTGCATCCTGCCCGGCGTCGCCATGCGCGCGACGCTCATGGCGCTCTACGACATCGCGCGGGCGCTGAAGGACCAGGGCACCGCGGCGGAGCCGGAGTTCGACCGGCGCTACCGCGCGCATCCGATGGGCGACCTGCACGGCTTCTCCGGCTTCGCCCGCATCCGCGCGCTGGAGGAGCAGTTCCTCCCGCCGGAGGCGGGCGAGAAATACGCCGACAGCCTGGGCTACCGCCCGCCGGAGGCGCCGAAGGCCGCGGAGTAGGCGCGGCTCAGGACGGCTGCAGCGCGGGGCTGGCGGCGACGACGCGCGCCGCCACCTCGCGGAAGCGTGCGAGATGCGCGGCGAAGTGCTCGGGCGAGGAGCGGACCGGCACCTCGCCATTCGCCATCAGCCGCTGGCGCGTCCCCGGATCCTCCAGCGCGAAGCGCAGCGCCGCGCTGAAGCGCTCGATCACCGGGCGTGGCGTGCCGGCGGGGGCGAACATGCCGATCCAGCTCGTCAGGTCGTAGCCGGGGAAGCTCTCGCCGATCGAGGGCACCTCGGGCACGCCCGGATGCCGCTCCGCCGTGGTGCAGGCGAGGATGCGCGCCTTGCCGGACTGCACCACGGGCCGGATGCTGTTGAGGCTGATGATGCACGCGTCGATCCGCCCGCCGGCGAGGTCGCGGGCGACATCCGCCCCGCCGCGATAGGGCACGTGCTCCAGCCGGATGCCGGCCATGATCTGCAGCAGCTCGCCCATGAAGTGGCCGATATGGGCGATGCCCGGCGTGCCGTAGGTGATCTCGCCGGGACGCGCCTTCGCCTGCGCGACGAACTCCTCGAGCGTCCGCGCCGGGAAGTCGGCGCGCACATTGAGGAGGTAGGGCACGATCGTGGCCTGCGCGATCGGCGTGAAGGCCGTGCCGTAGTCGAAGGGCATGTCGCGCTTGGTCAGCGGCAGGGTGATCAGGGTCGCACCCTCCTGCA
>JADGHI010000336.1 GCA_019689515.1 Acetobacteraceae bacterium
GCCTCGGGGTGAACGCCTACCTCTGGCGCGCCACGCTGGACACGCTCTCCTTCATGCCGCTGTCCTCGGCCGATCCGTTCGGCGGGGTCATCATCACCGACTGGTACACGCCGCCCTCCGAGCCCGGCGAGCGCTTCCGCGCCACCGCCTATCTGCTCGGCCGGGAACTGCGCTCGGACGGGGTGCGCGTCTCGGTGCACCGCCAGGTGCGCGACCGCAACGGCAACTGGGTGGACCAGCCGGTCTCCCCGGGCACCGCCGCTGCGCTGGAGGACAACATCCTCGCCCGCGCGCGCGAGCTGCGTTCCCAGTCCCTCGCAGCGCGGTAAGGGCCCGGGCCGGCCGGTCGCGGCGCTCCGCGGCTCCTTCCCTCAGTGGCGCGCGGCCGCCGCCGCTTGGCGCGCCAGGGCCAGCACGGCGCCGCGTGCGATGGCGGCATCCGGCATCCCGGTCGTCTTGGTGCGGCGTTCCGCATCGAGCAGCGCCTCGCCCGCCGCGGCGAGCTGATCCGCCCGCCACAGCCGTAGTGCGCGCTCGAAGGCGGGCTTGTGGCGGAAGAACACCGGCGGGCGCAGGCTCGCGGCAGCGGCGGCCGGCGCGGCGCCAGCGGCCACCGCCAGGGCCGCGAGGTGCAGGCGCTGCACATGGCGCAGCGCCGCGCGCACCACCCCCACGCCGGTCGCGCCCTCGGCGAAAGCGGCGTCCAGCGCGCGGTCGGCGGTGGCGAGGTCGCCGGCGGTCGCCGCCATCAGCGCCTCGTCCAGGTCGAGCGAGGCAGCGCCGCCCTCGGCCATGGCGGCGAGGACCAGCTCCTCCGTCACCTTCCCGCCCTCGCCCGCCAGCAGGGCGAGCTTCTCCAGCTCGCGCCGCATCAGCATCCGGTCCTCGCCGAGGCGGCCGGCGAGCCAGTCGAGCGCCGCCGGCTCCACCGTGCCGACGCCGAGCTCGCGCAGCACGCGGCCGATGCTCGCCGCGAGTTCGGCGCCGCGCTCGCGGTAGCAGGCGATCACCGCGGCGGCCTCGGCAGGCTCCAGCAGGGCGCGCAGGCGGCTCCGCGCCGGCAGCTCGCCGGCCTCGAGCACCACCAGGCCAGGGCCCTTGCCGGCCAGCGCTTCCTTCGCCGCGGCGGCGAGGCCGTCGGTCGCGTCACGCACCCGCACGGCGCGGCGCCCGCCGGTCAGCGACGGGGTCGCCGCCTCCGCGGCCAGCAGGCCGACGTCCTTCGCCGCCGCGTCGCGTGGGATCTCCACGAGGCCGAAGGGGTCGTCGGGCGAGACGACAGCGCGCAGCAGCGTCTCCGCGCGCTCGCGCACCAGCCCGGCATCGTCGCCGAACAGCAGCACGACACGCCAGCTCGGGCCGGGGTCGAGGAGGAAGCCGGGAAGGCGGCGGGCGTCCAGCTTGGCCAAGGCGGGCGGCGGCGGGCTCAGCCGCCGCCGGACGCGGCCGCCGCCGTCCGCTGCGCGGCGCGTTCCTGGAAGACCACGGCGAGGCGCTGGGCGATCTGGAAGGCGAACTGCTCGACCATCCGCCGCTCCATCGCGTCGCGCGAGGCCTCGGCGGCGAAGAATTGCTGGTCCGGGATGTTGTAGGCGTCGTTCTCGCGCTCGGTGCCGGAGGCGATCTGCGTGGGCGGCGTGCCGCGGTCGAGCAGCCACCAGCTCGCCGTGCCGCGATAGCGAATGCGGCTCGCCGTGCCGTCGCGGCGGAAGGCGATCGGCTCGGCGGCGAAGGCGAGGCTCACGCGTAGGTCGTAGCGCGACGGCACGGAGGGGTGGGCGCCGCGAAGATGCTCCTGCAGCGCGCGGCGCAGGAGCTGGCCGTTGCGTTCCGGGATGCGCTCCACCTGCACCGCGGCCAGCTCGGCCCTGACCGGCGCCTCCGCCGCCACCCCTTCGCGCCGGGCCTCGCCGTAGAGCGGGCGGAAGCCGCAGCCGGAGACGAGGAGTGCGGAGGAGGCGGCGACGGCGCCGCCGCCGGTGAGCAGCAGCGCGCGCCTAGACGACGAGGTTGACCACACGGCCCGGGACATGGATGCGCTTCCTGATCGGCTTGCCGCCGATCGCACGCTGCACGTTCTCCTGCGCTTCCGCCAGGGCGAAGATGGTGGCCTCGTCGGCGTCCACCGGCACCTCGATGGTCGCGCGGAGCTTGCCGAGGACCTGCACGGCGAGAGTGACGGTCTCGGCCTGGAGCAGCGCGGGATCGGCCTCCGGCCAGGGGAGCTCGGCGACGAGGCGGGTCTCGCCGGGGCGCAGCAGCGACCAGAGCTCCTCGGCCAGGTGGGGCACCATCGGGCCGCTCAGCCGCGTGAGCGTCTCCAGCGCCTCGCGCAGCGCGGCGGCGAGGGCGGGGTCGGGGGAAGTGGCGGCCTGCGCCTGGGCCTCGGCCTCGGCGACGGCGTTGGCCAGCTCGCGGATGCGCGCGACAGCGACGTTGAAGGCAAAGCTCTCCAGCGCCTCCGTCACCGCGGCGATGGCGCGGTGGGTGGCGCGGCGCAGCGCCTTCGCCGGGCCGTTTGCGGCGTCCTGCGCCGGCGGCGTGCCGGGGGGCGGCAGGACGGGCAGCGCGGCCGTGACCAGGCGGTGCAGGCGCTGGGTGAAGCGGTAGGCGCCGGCGACGCCCGCCTCGGTCCACTCCATGTCGCGGTCCGGCGGGTTGTCGGAGAGGATGAACCAGCGCGCGGTGTCGGCGCCGTAGCGGTCGATGATCGCGCCGGGATCCACCGTGTTGCGCTTGGACTTCGACATCGCCTCGACGCGGCCGACCGTCACCGGCTCGTTGGTGCCGACGCGCACGGCGGTGCCGTCCGGGCGCTTCTCGACCTCCTCGGGGTAGAGCCAGCTTCCGTCGGCCGCGCGGTAGGATTCGTGCGTGACCATGCCCTGGGTGAACAGGCCGGCGAAGGGCTCCTCGATCTTGAGGTGGCCGGTCGCCTTCATCGCGCGCGCGAAGAAGCGCGAGTAGAGCAGGTGCAGGATCGCGTGCTCGATGCCGCCGATGTACTGGTCCACCGGCAGCCAGGCGTCCACCGCGGCGTGCATCACCGGCACCTCCGCCCGCGGCGAGCAGAAGCGGGCGTAGTACCAGGAGCTGTCCACAAAGGTGTCGAAGGTGTCGGTCTCGCGCCGCGCGGGCCGGGCGCAGCGCGGGCAGGGCACGTGCTTCCAGGTCGGGTGGTGGTCGAGCGGGTTGCCGGGCTTCGAGAAGTCCACGTCCTCCGGCAGCGCCACCGGAAGCTGATGCTTCGGCACCGGGACGATGCCGCAGGCGTCGCAGTGGATCACCGGGATCGGGCAGCCCCAGTAGCGCTGGCGCGACACGCCCCAGTCGCGCAGGCGCCAGGTGACCTCGCCCTTGCCCTGGCCTGTCGCCTCCAGCCGCTCGATCGCGGCGCGCTTGGCGGCGGCGACGCCGAGGCCGTCCATGAAGCCGGAATTGAAGATCGTGCCATCCTCGACGTAGGCGTCCTCGCCGATCGCGAAGGTCTTCGGGTCGGCGCCCGGCGGCAGCACGACGGGACGCACCGGCAGGCCGTACTTGCGCGCGAATTCCAGGTCGCGCTGGTCGTGCGCCGGGCAGCCGAAGATCGCGCCGGTGCCGTATTCCATCAGCACGAAATTGGCGATCCAGACCGGGAAGCTCGCGCCCTCGATGAAGGGATGCGCGACGCGCAGGCCGGTGTCGTAGCCGCGCTTCTCGGCCTGCTCGATCGCGGCCTCCGAGGTGCCCATGCGCCGGCACTCGGCGATGAATTCGGCCGCCTTGGCGTCGCGCGCGGCCACTGCGGCGGCGAGCGGATGCTCGGCGGCGACGGCGAGGAAGCTCATGCCGAACAGCGTGTCGGGGCGCGTCGTGAAGACCTCGACCTCGCGCAGGTCGGCGACCGGCTCGGCCAGGCGGAAGCGCACGCGGGCGCCCTCGCTGCGGCCGATCCAGTTGGCCTGCATGGTCTTCACGCGCTCGGGCCAGCGGTCGAGCGTCTTGAGCGCGTCGAGCAGCTCCGGCGCGTATTTCGTGATCGAGAAGAACCACTGGCTGAGCTTCTTCTTCTCGACCAGGGCGCCGGAGCGCCAGCCGCGGCCGTCGATCACCTGCTCGTTGGCGAGGACGGTCTGGTCCACCGGGTCCCAGTTGACCCAGCTCTCCTTGCGCTCGACCAGGCCGGCGGCGAGGAAGTCGAGGAACAGGGACTGTTGCTGGCCGTAATACTCCACGTCGCAGGTCGCGAACTCGCGCGACCAGTCGAGCGAGAGTCCCATGCGCTTCAGCTCGGCGCGCATGTTGGCGATGTTCTCGTAGGTCCACTTCGCCGGGTGGATGCCGCGCTCGCGCGCCGCGTTCTCGGCCGGCAGGCCGAAGGCGTCCCAGCCCATCGGATGCATGACGAGATAGCCGCGCGCACGCTTGTAGCGCGCGACCACGTCGCCGAGCGTATAGTTCCGCACATGCCCCATGTGGATCTTGCCGGAGGGGTAGGGGAACATCTCGAGGACGTAGTATTTCGGCTTGCTGCCGTCCGGCACGTCGGGCACGGCGAAGCAGCCGCGGCGCTCCCACTCCGCCTGCCAGCGCGGCTCGGCGGCGGCGAAATCGTGGCGCGGCGGCGCGGCGCTGGAAGAGGGGGTGGCGGCGGTGTCGTTCATCGTGCGGGGCGCGAATTTTCGGCAAAGATGGATCAGGGAAGAGGCATAGGACGCGAGGCCGCTGCTGGAAAGGGCGCAGGGTTCCGCTGGCGGGGCAAGGCCGTGCCCGGGCGGCACGCAATCCTCGCCGCAGTCCTCGCCGGCGCTTTATCCGTTGGGGCGGCTCCCCGCGCCCCCCCCGCCGCCCGGTGTCCCCCCCACACCGCGGCCG
>JADGHI010000337.1 GCA_019689515.1 Acetobacteraceae bacterium
GGGGTGGAATGCCGCCGTGGTCAAGAGTGGCGGGGGCGGAGAGTTGGCGCGCTGGCTGCATCCCCTCGGCAGCCCGTGGCCCGTTGCAGGGAGCGCGGCCGTGCGGCGAGGCGCTAAGTGTTGCCCGCCGTCCGTTCCGGAGTCCGCGCCCTCAGCGTCGCTGCCTCCTCCGGGCCGCGGGTGAACGGGTCAGCCGCCGCCCCGCAACGCTCTGAACAGAGAACAGGGGGCTACGCACAACCACCGCCCGTGCGCCGCCGACGGCTTAGCGAGGTGCGGCCCAGTGCGCGGCGGGCGCTGCCGCTTGCCGTGGTCGGTGCGTGGCGGACGGCGTAGGCGCGCCGGATGCGGGCGCTCTGGGGCTCGGCCTTGTCCATCTTGGCGGCCGGCGGCGGACGATCTGCCTCGTGGCGGGGTTCCAGCGCCGCCGTCCGAAGCCTCGTTCCGTCCCCGCCGAGGAGCAGCACCGATCGGACGGGCGACCGGGTGCTTCGAGGCCGCGCAAGCCGCGGCGTTCTTTCGGGCGCGGCGCGGTTCAGATAACGAACGCGACCGTCCCGGTGGCCTCGACATCATAGCCGCCGAGCCGGGCCGCACGCGTGCGGAAAGCCGCTCCACGCGCGAAGGCGAGCAGCGCCTGCATCGGCGGCTCGACATGGGTGCGCAGGCGCATCACCAGGTCGAAGCGCTCGCGCAGCAGCGGCACGAAAGCGAGGCCACGGAGCTGCGCCTCGGCGCGGATGCCGAAGCCGACCTCGGCGCGGCCTTCGGCGACCGCGGCGGCGACCTCGTCCTCGGCCAGTGCCGGCTCGGGGAGGAAAGCGAGCTGCTCCAGCCGCAGTCCCGCCTCGGCCAGCAGGTGCAGCAGGGCGAGGTGGCTCCCCGCGCGCCGCTGCCGGCCGATGACCCGCACCCCGGGCCGCGCCAGATCGGCCACGCCCTTGAGGCCCAGCGGATTGCCCGGCGGCAGGATCAGCCCCTGCTCGCGCCAGGCCCAGACGATCCCGACAACGCCATCGCCGCCGCCGGCGAGCACCGGGCCGAGGGCGTCGCGCACCGCGGGACGGTTGAACTCGCCGCTGTCGGGGTCGAGCAGATGCGTCGCCGCCACTGCCGCCTCGCCGCGCGCCAGGGCGTCGAGCCCATCCAGGCTGCCGCCCGTGCGCAGGGCGAGGCCGCAGCCCGATTGGCGCACCGCCCAGTCCAGCAGCGGATCGTGGCTGCCGGCGAGGATCGGCGGCGGGGCGGCACCGGTGAGGCTGTTCCGATCGCGCTCCGGCGCCTCCGGCAGGGCTGCGACGAGCCGCCCCTCCGGATCGGCCTGGCGGATCAGCCAGTGCTCCAGCGCGGCGCGCGGGAAGAGCCATTTCCCGCCGAGCTGGGCCGCCGGCACCTGGCGGGTGCGGGCGAGGTCGTAGAGCCGGCGCTCCGAAAGGCGGAGGAAGCCCGCCGCCTCGCGCAGCGTGAGCACATCCGGCAGATTCCGGACAATCCCGGCAGTTTTCGCCATAGGCGCAACAGCCTCCGCGTTGACGCTGGTCCCTGCCATTAGCAGCTTCGGGCGGACGCCGCCCACCTCGGCGCGCGGCAAGGGGCGCCCCGAACCGGGGCGGATCGGGAGGACGTCCTGGCGGTGGAGGATTTCGACGCCGCGTTCGCAATCGCGATTGGGATGATCGGCTCGGCCGATCCGGCGCTGCTCGAAATCGTCGTCCTGTCGCTGAAGGTCAGCGCGGCGGCCGTGCTGCTCGCCGCCCTGGTCGGCCTGCCGCTCGGCGCGCTGCTCGCGGTGGCACGCTTTCCCGGCCGGCGCGCCGTGGTCGTGGCGCTCAACGCGCTGATGGGGCTGCCGCCGGTAGTGGCGGGCCTCGCGATCTACCTGCTGCTGTCGCGCTCCGGCCCGCTCGGTGAACTGGGGCTGCTGTTCACGCCGGGGGCGATGGTCCTCGCCCAGGCGGTGCTGATCGCGCCCATCCTCGCGGCGCTGGCGCGCCAGGTGCTCGAAGGGCTGTGGGAGGAATACGCGGAGCAGCTCCGCTCCTTCGGCGCCGGGCCCTGGCGCGCCGTGCCGAGCCTGCTGTTCGACGGCCGCTTCGCCCTCTCGACCGTGCTGCTCGCCGGCTTCGGGCGGGCGAGCGCCGAGGTCGGGGCGGTGATGATCGTCGGTGGCAACATCGAGGGCTTCACCCGCGTGATGACGACGGCGATCGCGCTGGAGACCTCGAAGGGCAACCTGCCGCTGGCGCTCGCCCTCGGCGTGGTGCTGATGGCGATCGTGCTGACGGTGAATGCCGCGGTGCAGGTGCTGCGCGACGCCGCCGCGCGGAGGGCGGCCTAGCCATGGACGGCGCCGCCGCTGCCGCCAGGGATCTGCGCCCTTCCCAGGCCGCCGGCATCCCGGCGGAGGTGCCGCTCCGTTCCACGATCCTGCCGCTGCGCGTCGAGGGGCTGCGCTACGCCGCCGGCGGCCATGCGATCCTGCACGGCGTGGACCTGGAGATCGCGGCGGGACCGCCAACCCTCGTGGTCGGGCCGAACGGCGCGGGCAAGAGCGTGCTGCTGCGCCTGCTGCACGGCCTGCTCACGCCCGCGGGCGGCCGCATCGCGTGGGCGGTGCCCTTCGATCAGGCCCGCCGCCGGCAGGCGATGGTGTTCCAGCGGCCGGTGATGCTGCGCCGGTCGGCGCTCGCCAATGTCGTCTATCCGCTCGCCCTCGCCGGGCTGCCGCGGGCCGGGCGCGCGGCGCGGGCGCGGGAGGCGCTCGCGCGCGTCGGCCTGCTCCATCTCGCCGAGCGGCCGGCGCGGCAACTCTCGGGCGGCGAGCAGCAGCGCCTGGCGCTGGCCCGTGCCTGGGCGCTGGCGCCGGAGCTGATCTTCCTCGACGAGCCGACCGCCAATCTCGATCCCGCCGCCACCCGCGCGGTGGAGGCGATCGTGCAGGACATCGCCGCGGCGGGGACGAAGGTGGTGATGACGAGCCACGACCTCGCCCAGGCGCGGCGGCTGGCGGGCGACATCGTGTTCCTGCACCGCGGCCGGGTGATCGAGCACGCGCCGGCCGCCCGCTTCTTCGCCGCCCCGCGCGCGCCGGAGGCCGCGGCCTTCCTGCGCGGGGAACTGCTCGCATGAGGATCGTGCCATGACCCGGACCATGCCGGTGCCGACCCGGCGCCGCTTCGCGCTGCGGCTTCTCGCCGCGCTGGCGGCGGCGCTTGCCCCGTTCGTCGCCACCCCGCCCGCCGCCCGCGCGCAGCCGCAGCGTGAGGCGGGGTCCAGCATCACCCTCGCCTCGACCACCTCGACCGAGCAGTCGGGGCTGTTCGGCCACATCCTGCCGCTGTTCACGCGCCAGACCGGCATCGCGGTGCGGGTGGTCGCGCTCGGCACCGGCCAGGCGCTCGACGTGGCGCGCCGCGGCGACGCCGATGCGGTGCTGGTGCACGACGCCGCGGCCGAGCAGCGCTTCGTCGCCGAGGGCCACGGCATCGACCGGCGCGCGGTAATGTACAACGACTTCGTGCTGATCGGCCCCGCCGCCGATCCAGCGGGCATCGCCGGGATGCCGGACGCGGCGGCGGCGATGCGGCGGATCGCCCAGGCCCGTGCGCTGTTCATCTCGCGCGGCGACCGCAGCGGCACGCACACGGCGGAGCTGGCGCTGTGGCGCGCCGTCGGGCTCGATCCGGCTGCGGCCGTTCGGGAGGCGGGCGGCGGCTGGTACCGCGCCATCGGCCAGGGCATGGGCCCGGCGCTGAACGCGGCGGCGGCGCAGGACGCCTATGTGCTGTCCGACCGCGGCACCTGGCTCTCCTTCCGCAACCGCCGGACGCTGCGCGTGCTGGTGGAGGGCGATCCGCGGCTGCGCAATCCCTACAGCGTCATCCTGGTCAACCCGGCGCGGCATCCGCATGTGCGCCAGGCCGAGGCGCGGGCCTTCGCGGACTGGCTGGTCTCGCCGGAGGGCCAGCGCGCGATCGCGGATTACCGGATCGGCGGGGAGCAGTTGTTCTTCCCCGACGCGGCCGCACCGGCCTCGCGCAGCACCGCCCGCGCCGAGTGAGCCGACGCGGCCCGCGTGATCCCGCGCCCGCCCGGCGGCGACACGGGCCCCCTGCGGGTTGGGACCGCGTGGAGCGCTGCCAGGGTGCTCCGCGCCGGCTGGGTGGTCAGCCTCCGCCCCGCGGCAATCCCGGTGGGAGCGGAGGAAGGGCGGCCTAGGTGCCGGAGCGGCTGGCGGAGGACTTCGGCAGGAAGCAGTGCTCCTTGCCGGGGAACCGGCGGGCCCGCACATCCTCGGCATAGGCGGCGGCCGCCGCCGAGATCTGGCTCCCGAGCTCCGCATAGCGCTTGACGAAGCGCGGGGTGAAGTCGCTGAACAGCCCGAAGACGTCCTCCGCGACCAGGATCTGCCCGTCGCAGGCCGGGGAGGCGCCGATGCCGATGGTCGGGATCGGCAGCGCCGCCGTGATCTCGGCCGCGACGGGCTCGAGCGTGCCTTCCAGCACCACGGCGAAGGCCCCGGCCTCGGCGATGGCCTGCGCGTCCTGCATCACCCGCCGGGCCTCCTCCTCCGACCGCCCGGTCGCCTTGAAGCCACCGGCGACGTTGACCGCCTGCGGCATCAGGCCGACATGGCCGCAGACCGGGATGCCGCGCTGCGTCAGGAAGCGCACCGTCTCCGCCATCTCGGCGCCGCCCTCGAGCTTCACGCCGCTGGCCCCGGTCTCCGCCATCACGCGGGCGGCGCTGCGGAAGGCCTGGGCGGGGCTCTCCTGATAGGAGCCGAAGGGCATGTCCACGATCACGCAGGCGCGCTCGGAGCCGCGCACGACGGCGGCGCCGTGGG
>JADGHI010000338.1 GCA_019689515.1 Acetobacteraceae bacterium
CCCTGTGACCGCCGCCCCCACCGCCGCATAACCATCCGCCGCCCCTCCGATCCGGCCGCGATGATCCGCCGCATCGCCGAAGAAGCCCTCGGCCTCCTCATCCGTGCGCTGTTCTGCCTCATGCGCCTCCTCGGGCCGGACCTCGGCCCGCGCATCGGCGGCGCGGTGGCGCGCGCGCTCGGGCCGCTGACGCCGGCGCACCGCATCGGGCGGGACAACATCCGCGCGGCGTTTCCGGACCTTCCCGAAGCCGAGCGGCGGCGCATCCTGCGCGAGGCCTGGGACAATCTCGGCCGCACCGCCTGCGAATACGTCCATATGGACGCGATCTGGGACTTCGACCTGGAGCGGCCCGGCGCCGGGCGCATCGAGGTGAGCCCGGAGGTCGTCGCCCGCTACGTCGCGCTGCGCGACTGCGGCCGGCCGGTGCTCGTCTTCGCCGCGCACCTCGCGAACTGGGAGCTGCCGGCCGTCGCCGCGGCGAAGCACGGCATCCGCGCCGCGATCCTGTACCGCACGCCCAACATCGCCCCCGTTGCGCGCGAGATCCTCCGTCTGCGCAAGGAGATCATGGGCACGCTGATCCCGGCCGGCATCACTGCACCGCTGCGCATGGTCTCCGCGCTGGAGCAGGGCATGGTGGTCGCCATGCTGGTGGACCAGCGCTTCGGCCGCGGGCCGCGCGTGCCCTTCCTCGGCCGGCCGGCCTCGACGAACCCGCTGATCGCGGAACTCGCACGCCGCTTCGACTGCCCGGTGCACGGGACGCGCGCGATCCGCCTGCCCGGCGGACGGTTCCGCCTCGAACTGACCGAGGCGCTGGACCTGCCGCGCGATGCGGAGGGAAAGATCGACGTCGCCGGCGCCACCGCCGCGATCACCCGGGTCGTCGAGGGCTGGGTGCGCGAGCATCCGGGCCAATGGCTCTGGATGCACCGCCGCTGGCGCTGACGCCACGGAGCCGCTTGCCGCGGACGCGGCGTCATGCCCACCCTGGGCGCATGGAACGCCGACGCAGTACCCCGCTCGACGCACTGAACCCCGGTGCGCGCTTCCGGGCCGGGCACCACGTGACCGCCGCCGACCTCGCCCCCGTGGCCGCCATGCTCGGCCAGGCCGAGGGCGCGCTTGCGGCCCGCGCCGCCGGGACGCTGATGACGCATCTGATCGCCACCGCCTTCCCCGGCTTCGGCACGACGATCCTGCGCGAGGATTACCAATACGCCGGCACGGTGGCCGAGGGCGACTCGCTCACGGCCGAGATCGAGGTCCTGGCGGTGGACAAGGCGGCCGGACGGGCGCGCCTCGCCTGCCGCGTGCTCGGCCCCGATGGCGCCGCGCGCCTCTCCGGCGAGGCCGAGGTCGCGCCGCCGCGCGTGGTGGAGGAACGCGACATGCCGCAGACGCGGAGCGCCTCGCCACGCCCCGCGCGGGTGCTGCGCGCGCTGCTCGCGCGCTGCGCCGGCCTGCCGCCCGTGCGGACCGCGGTGGTGCATCCCTGCGACCCGGAGAGCCTGCGCGGCGCGCTGCTCGCCGCGGAGCACGGCCTGATCGCGCCGATCCTCGTCGGGCCGGAGGCGAAGATCCGCAACGCCGCCGAGGCTGGCGGGCTCGACATCGCCGCCCTGCCGCTGGTGCCGGCTCCGCACAGCCATGCCGCGGCCGAGGCGGCGGTGGCGCTGGTCGCGCAGGGCCGCGCCAACGCGCTGATGAAGGGCAGCCTGCACACCGACGAGCTAATGGCCGCCGCGCTGGCGCGTGAGGCCGGCCTGCGCACGGAGCGGCGGGTGAGCCATTGCTTCGTGCTCGACGCGCCGCTCTACCCGCGGCCGCTGCTGATCACCGACGCGGCGATCAACATCCAGCCCGGCCTCGAGGAGAAGGCCGACATCGCGCGCAACGCCATCGCCCTCGCCCGCGCCATCGGCATTGATCTTCCCAAGGTCGCGATCCTCTCGGCGGTGGAGACGGTGACGCCGAAGATCCCCTCCACGGTCGAAGCGGCCGCATTGTGCAAGATGGCCGAGCGCGGGCAGATCGTGGGCGGCGTGCTGGACGGCCCGCTCGCCTTCGACAACGCGGTGAGTCCCGCGGCGGCGAAGGCCAAGGGCATCGTGAGCGCGGTGGCTGGCGAGGCCGACGTGCTGCTCTGCCCCGATCTCGAGAGTGGCAACATGCTGGCCAAGCAGCTCTCCTATCTCGGCGGCGCGGAGAGCGCCGGGATCGTGCTGGGCCTGCGCGTGCCGCTCGCCCTGACCAGCCGCGCGGACGACGCGACCTCGCGCCTCGCGAGCGCGGCGCTGCTGCGTCTGATGGCGTCGTCCGTCGCGACGAAACCGGCCAACTGAGCGGAAGGAGGGCAGCCGATGCGGGTCCTGGTCGTCGGCGCGGGACCCACGGGGCTGGTCCTCGCCCTGGCGTTGCGCCAGCGCGGCATCGCCTGCCGGCTCGTGGACCGGGCGACGGAGCCGTCGCGGCACTCCAAGGCGCTCGGCGTACAGGCGCGCACGCTGGAGGTGATGGAGCGGCTCGGCCTGGCCGAGCGGTTCCTCGCCGCCTCCCTGCCGGTGCGCGCATTGGTGCTGCATCTGAACGGCGGCGGGGCGGCGCCCGCGCGGCTCGTGCTGCCGGAGGTGCATCCGCGCTATCCCGCTCTGGTCTCGCTGCCGCAGGCGGAGACCGAGCGCCTTCTGCTCGAGGCGGGCGGCGCGGCACCCGAGCGCGGCGTGGAGTTCGTCGGCCTCGACGGCGCCGCTGCCCTGCTGCGCCACGCCGACGGGCGCGAGGAGCGCGACGCGGGCGCCGATTGGATCGTCGGCTGCGACGGCGCGCACAGCGCCGTGCGCCGCGCGGTCGGCGCGGCATTTCCCGGCGAGCGCTACCCGCAGCGCTTCATCCTGGCCGATTGCCAGGTGCAAGGGCTGGAGCCCTCGGCCGTGCAGGTCTTCCCGACCCCGTCGCGCACCCTGGCCTTCATCCCGCTGCCGGACGGGCGCTGGCGCGCCATCGCCGTCCTGCCGCCGGACGCCGAGGTACCGGAGGAGCCGACCCTCACCCCCTTCGCGCAGGACGGCGTGCGGCTCTCCGGCCTCGACTGGTACAGCACCTTCCGCATCAGCCATCGCATGGCCACGCGCTTCCGCCACGGGCGCGTGGTGCTCGCGGGCGATGCGGCGCACATCCACTCGCCGGTCGGCGGGCAGGGGATGAACATCGGCGTGCAGGACGCCTGGTCGCTCGCCGCGGCGCTCGCCGAGGGCGAGGCGGCGGTGGACCGCTGGGCGGCCGAGCGCGAGGCGCTGGCGCGGCGCGTGCTGCGCGCGACGGACCTCGCGACGCGGATGGTGACGGCGCAGGGGCGCATCACGGTCTGGTTTCGGAACCGCGTGCTGCGCACCGTCGCGAGTCGGCCACCCCTGGTGCGCCGCGTCGTCCGCGCCGTGGCCGGCCTCAACTATCCCGCGCCGCCGGACTGAGGGAGGACGCCCGCATGGAGCCCGTCGTCACCGTCGCCCTGCGCACCGACACGCTGGAGATCGCCTGCGAGCTCCGTGGGCCGGAGGCAGGCCCGCCGGTCATCCTGCTGCACGGCTTCCCGGACGATGCGCGCGCCTGGGATCAGGTCGCCGCACCGCTCGCCGAGGCGGGCTGCCGCGTGGTGGTGCCCTTCCTCCGCGGCTACGGCGCGACGCGGTTCCTGCACGCGGACACGCCGCGCTCCGGCGAGCAGGCGGCGCTCGGGCACGACCTGCGCGCGCTGATGGACGCGCTCCCCATCCCCCGCGCCGTACTCGCCGGCTATGACTGGGGCGGGCGCGCGGCCTGCATCGTCGCCGCCCTGTGGCCGGAGCGCGCGGCCGGCCTCGTCACCGGCAACGGCTACAACATCCAGGACATCGCGGCCTCCGCGCGCCCCGCCTCGCCGGCGCAGGAGCTGCGCTACTGGTACCACTGGTACTTCCACACCGAGCGCGGCCGCGCCGGCCTCGCCGCGAACCGGCGCGGACTCTGCCGCCTGCTGTGGGAGCTGTGGTCGCCGACCTGGCGCTTCGACGACGCGGCCTTCGACCGCACCGCGGCGAGCTTCGACAACCCGGACTTCGTCGAGGTGGTGATCCACTCCTACCGGCACCGCCACCGCGCCGCGCCCGGCGATCCCGCGCTGGCCCCGATCGAGGCACGGCTCGCGCAACGCCCGCTGATCGCCGTGCCGACCATCTGCCTGCATGGCGCGGCGGACGGTGTGAGCCCGCCGGAGGACAGCGAGGGCCATGCGCGCCATTTCACCGGCCCCTATGAGCGCCGCGTCCTCCCGGGCGTCGGCCACTTCCTGCCGCGCGAGGCGCCGGAGGCGCATGTGCGTGCGATCCTGGAACTGCTGGGCCGGACGTAGGCCGCGATCGCCCTGGGCGGAAACGCCGAAGGCGTGAGTCGCTGCCCCGGAGAAGCCTGGCCCCTTGTCAGGCTTCACTGTTGTCAGGCCGACAGGAGCTCATGTCAGGCCTCGTCCGGCGGCGGGGGCACCGGCCGGCGCGGCGTCGCCGATGGCTGGCGCGCCTCGCGGAGCGAGGCCTGCACCAGCGCATCGAGCGCATTGAGGAAGCGCGAGCGGTCCGCCCTGGTCATCGCCGCGGGGCCGCCGGTCTCTTGGCCGGCCTCGCGCATGGCGCGCGCGATCTCGCGCCCGGCGAGGGCGCCGCCGATGTTGTCTGTCGTCCAGACATGCCCGCGCGGCGCCACCGCGCGGGCACCCTTCGCGAGGCAGCGCGCAGCGAGCGGAATGTCGGCGGTGACGCAGACATCGCCGGGCGCGATGTGCTCCGCGATCCAGTCATCCGC
>JADGHI010000339.1 GCA_019689515.1 Acetobacteraceae bacterium
TCGTCGCGCGGGGACTACAGGCCCGCCTGGGTCACGAACTTCGTGTTGAGATAGGCCTCGATCGCCTCCGACCCGCCCTCGGAGCCGTAGCCGGAGTCCTTCACCCCGCCGAACGGCACCTCCGGCAGCGCGAGGCCGAGGTGGTTGATGGTCATCATCCCCGTCTCGACCTTCGCCGCGATCGCAGTCGCGGTCTTGGCGGAGCGGGTGAAGGCATAGGCGGCGAGGCCGTAGGGCAGGCGGTTCGCCTCCTCCACCACCTCCTCGAACTCCCGGAAGGGCGCGATCATGGCGACGGGGCCGAAGGGCTCCTCGTTCATCATGCGCGCCTCCTTCGGCACGTCGGTCAGCACCGTCGGCTGGTAGAAGTAGCCCTTGTTGCCGATGCGCTCGCCACCTGTGCGCACGGTGGCGCCCTTCTGCCGCGCGTCGGCCACCAGGCCCTCCACCCAGGGGATGCGCCGGTCATGCGCCAGCGGCCCCATCTGCGTGCCCGCCTCGAGCCCGTTGCCGACCTTCACCGACTTCGCCGCGGCGACGAATTTCTCCACGAACGGCTCGTAGAGCTTTTCCTGGACGAGGAAGCGCGTCGGCGAGACGCAGACCTGCCCCGCATTGCGGAACTTCGCCCCCGCCAGCAGCTTCGCCGCGTGGTCCAGATCCGCGTCGTCGAACACGATCGCCGGCGCGTGCCCGCCGAGTTCCATCGTCACCCGCTTCATGTGCTGGCCCGCGAGCGCGGCGAGCTGCTTGCCCACCGCCGTCGAGCCGGTGAAGGTCACCTTGCGGATGACCGGATGCGGGATGAGGTACTCGCTGATCTCCGCCGGGACGCCATAGACGAAATTCGCCACGCCCGGAGGCAGCCCCGCGTCGAGGAAGGCGCGCAGCAGCTCGGCCGGCGAGGCCGGCGTCTCCTCCGGCGGCTTGACGATGATCGAGCAGCCCGTCGCGATCGCCGCCGACAGCTTCCGGACCACCTGGTTGATCGGGAAGTTCCACGGCGTGAAGGCGGCAACGGGCCCGACCGGCTCCTTGACGACGAGCTGGTAGATGCCTTCGCCGCGCGCCGGGATCACCCGGCCATAGGCGCGCCGCGCCTCCTCGGCGAACCAGTCGATGATGTCGGCGCCCGCCAGCACCTCCATCTTCGCCTCGGCGAGCGGCTTGCCCTGCTCCATCGTCAGCAGCCGCGCCACCTCGTCGGCGCGCGCGCGGAAATTCTCCGCCGCCCTGCGCATCAGCTTGTAGCGGTCGAAGGCCGAGACCTTGCTCCAGGTCGCGAAGCCCTTCTTGGCCGCCTCCAGCGCCTCGTCGAGATCGGCGCGCCCCGCCTTGGCGACGGTGCCGATCTGCTCCTCCGTCGCCGGGTTCAGCACCGGCAGCGCCTCGCCGGAGCGGCTCTTGCGCCACTCGCCGTTGATGTGGAGCAGGACGTCAGGATAGCTCATCGCGATTTCTCTCTCCCAGAAGCGGAAAGGTGCAGATAGGGCGGCCAAGGGCCGCCATCATCCGGCGCGGGCTGCCTCCGCGGCGGCAACGGCGGCCGCCATGCGCGACGGATCGGCGCCGACCCGCCCGCTCGTCGCTCCGGCGGCGAGGGGCGACAGGCGGAAGTCGTAGCGCACCGCGGGCAGGTCCGGTCGCGGGGAGTCCGGCAGGCCCATCCGCTCGCTCACCACCAGGGAGGCGGAGACGCCGAACACCGTGTCGCTGCCGATGTGCGGATCGTCGGCGAAATAGAGGGCCGTGACCAGGTCCTGGTACCCGGGCGCGGTCACCAGCACATGGATGTGCGCGGGCCGATGCCCGTGCCGCCCCTGCCGATGCACGAGGCGTCCCACCGGCCCGTCCAGCGGCACCGCGTAGCCGACCGGCTTGACGGTGCGCAGATGGTAGCGGCCCTCGGCATCGCAGCGGAGCTTCCCGCGCATGTCCACGACCGACGGATCCTCCGCCTGCAGGTCGTAGAGCCCCTCCGCATTGGTCTGCCAGAGATCCATGGTCGCGCCTGGGATCGGCGCGCCGTCGGCGTCCGTCACCCGCCCGAACAGGAGGATCTCCTTGCCGCCCGCGCTCTCCGGCCGCGCGGCGAGCGAGCCGCCGAGCGGCACCTCCGGCGCGGCCTCGCGGAAGAACGGCCCGAGCAGGCTCGTCTCGGTCGCCCCCTCCGCCCGGCTGCGCGCGTCGTGCATCACGTTGATCAGCCGCGACAGGCCGAGCACGTCGGAGAGCAGGATGAACTCCTGCCGGTGCGGCGTGCAGGCCTGGCCGACGGCGGTGAGGAAGGCGATTCCGGCCAGCCACTCCTCCGGCGTCAGCTCCACCTCGCGCGCGAAATCATGCAAGTGGCGCACCGCGCTCTCGAGGATGCGCTTCAGGCGCGGATCGGGCGTGCCGGCGAGCTGGTCCAGCACCGCGCCGGTGATGGCAAACCTGTCGAGGTCCTTCATGCCGTCCTCCTCTGCCCGCCCGGGCTGGCCGGGCCGGGCCTGTCCCGGCATGGAGGGACGGTGTGCGCGTCCGGCGGCCGAGGTCAATCCGGGCGGATGCCGCCCGCAGTGATGACGTTGCGCCAGGTCGCCATTTCCTCGCGCGTCATGGCCGCCAGCCGCTCCGCCGAGCCGCCGACCGGGTCCACGCCCTGGGCCTGTAGGTTGGCCTGCGCCTCCGGATCAGCAAGGAAGCGGTTCACCGCCTCGTTGAGGCGCGCAACGATCGGCGCCGGCGTCCCGGCCGGAGCGTAGAGGCCCCACCAGGCGAGCACCACGAAGCCGGGCAGCCCCGCCTCCACCATGGTCGGCACCTCCGGCAGCGCGGCGGTGCGCCGCTCCGTGGTGACGGCGATGGCGCGGATCGTGCCCTCGCGGATGTGCGGGCCGAGAGCGAGGAAGTGGTAGAACATCGCGTCCACCTTCCCCGAGATCAGGTCCGTCACCGCCTGGGCGCCGCTGCGGTAGGGCACATGGACGGTCTGTATCCCCGCGCGCTGATCCAGCAGCGCCTGCGAGAGATGCCCGGTCGTACCATTGCCTGCCGAGGCGAAGGTCAGCGTGCCGGGCCGCTGCTTCGCCAGCGCGATCAGCTCGGCGAGGTTCGCCGCCTCCAGTCCGCGCCGCACCGCGAGCACCGAGTGCGTGGCGCCGAAGGGAGCGATCGGCGTGAAGTCGCGCACCGGGTCGAAGCCCGGATCGCGGTAGAGACTGGCGTTGATCGCGTGGGTGCCGATCGTGCCGAGCACCAGCGTGTAGCCGTCCGGCGCCGCCTTCGCGACCTGGGCGGTGCCGACATTCCCGCCCGCACCGCTGCGGTTGTCCGCGACGAAGGACTGGCCGAAGGTCCGGGTCAGGTGCTGCGCGAGCAGCCGGCCGACGGTGTCGGTCGTCGTGCCGGCGGCGAAGGGAATGACGAGCCGCACGGGCCGGGCGGGCCACTCCTCTGCCCCTGCCGCGCGCAACGGCGCTACGGCGGCGAGCGCGGCGGCGCCGAGCAGGACGGCGCGACGTTCGGTGGTGCCCATCTTGCAGCCCTCTCGCTGTGCTCCGGCGGCGCCGTGCATGCGCCAGCCCTGCGCGGTTTCTGTCCCGGCCGTGGCGAAAGGGTCAAGCCGGAGCCATGCGCCCCTGCGCACGGCCTGTCAGCACCTCCTTGCCGGTGACCTCGCCTTCGCCCATAGGAACAGGTGCCGCGGAGAGAAGGACACTGCCCATGGTCGCCACGCCCGAAACCGGACCGTTGCTGCCCACCACCGTCGTCGGCAGCTATCCGCAGCCCGAATGGCTGATCCACCGGGAGGTCCTGCTCGGGCGCCTCGTCCCCCGCGTGCATGCGCACGGCCTCTGGCGCGTGGACCCGGAGGTGCTGGAAAAGGCGCAGGACGACGCCACCCTCCTCGCCATCCGCGACATGGAGCGTGCCGGCATCGACATCATCACGGACGGCGAGGTCCGTCGGGAGAGCTACTCCAACCGCTTCGCCCTGGCGCTGGACGGCATCGATGCCGAGAACCCGGGCGAGATCACCAGCCGCGGCGGCAAGACCACCCAGGTTCCCCGCGTCGTCGGCCCGATCCGGCGCCGTGGCCCCGTCGAGCGGCGCGACGTGGAGTTCCTGCGCGCCAACACGGACCGGCAGATCAAGATCACCCTCCCCGGCCCCTTCACCCTGTCGCAGCAGGCGGTGGACGCGCATTACGGCGACGAGGAGGCGATGGCGATGGACTACGCCGCCGCCGTCGCCGAGGAGGCGCGCGACCTCAAGGCCGCCGGCGCCGACGTGATCCAGCTCGACGAGCCCTGGCTGCAGGCCCGGCCCGAGGCGGCGCGGCGCTACGGGGTGAAGGTCATCAACCGCGCTCTGGAGGGCGTGCCGGGACCGACCGTCGTGCATCTCTGCTTCGGCTACGCGCACCAGGTGAAGGACAAGCCGAACAGCGGCTATTCCTTCCTGCCTCAGCTTGCCGACTGCATTGCCGACCAGATCTCCATCGAGGCGGCGCAGCCGAAGCTCGACCTCGGCATCCTGCGCGACCTGGCGCCGAAGACGATCCTGCTCGGCGTGCTCGACCTCGGCACGGAGGAAGTGGAGACGGCAGAGCAGGTCGCGGCACGCATCCGCGCCGGCCTGGCCTACCTTCCGCCAGAACGGCTGATCCCCGCGCCCGATTGCGGCATGAAATACCTTCCGCGCGACCGGGCCTTCGGCAAGCTGCGCGCCCTGGCCGAGGGCGCCGCGATCGTCCGGCGCGAGCTCACGGGATGAGTCCCACGGGGGCTTCCCTGCCTGCCCGAACCCCGCCTAGCCTCGCCGCCGCAAAGGAAGA
>JADGHI010000340.1 GCA_019689515.1 Acetobacteraceae bacterium
TTGCGGCGGGCCGGGCGCCGTGGCCGCGGCCTGGTTCGCGGCCGGGGCTGGGGCCGGGGCGGAGGCCGGCGGGAGCGTAGCGGCCTCCTGCGCCAGCCGCGCCATGCGCCGCTTCGCGTCCTCGACGCTGCGGCGGATCTCGTCGCTGTTCTCGGTGGCGAGGCGGCGCATCTCGGCGATGATCTCGCGCGAGCGCTCCTGGTAGTTGATGACGCTGTCCACCAGCTTCTGCACGGCCTCGGCACGGATGGTCGGCCCGTAGCCGGCCCGCAGCGCCTCCTCCTGGACCTTGCCGCCGATCTCGGCCAGCACCTCCAGGCTCTGGTTCACGCCCTCCTTCATGCCCTGCAGCGTGCGCGTGCTCTCGTGCAGGCCGTGCATGCCGGTGAAGCTCGCGGTCAGCGCGGTCAGCACCGCCTCGTTGGTGGAGAAGAAGCTGACCGACTGCTGGTACACGCGCTCCTTCGCGCTGGTGAGCTGCACCAGGCGGGCCATGATGACTTCGGAGGTGTTGTAGGAGACGGTGAGGTTGTCCGAGAGGTCCTTGACGATCTGGTAGCGCCCCTCCTCCTGCTGGAGCGCCCGCAGCGCCTCGTCGCGGGCCAGTTCCAGGCGGGCGCGGGCGGCCGGGTCGTCCTGCGCCGCGTCCTCGACGGCCTTGGACGCGGCCTGCATCGCGCGCTTCCTCTCCTCGAGCTTCCCTTCGGCGCTGCGCAGCAGCTCGAGCGCCATCACCTCCGCCTCCTTCAGCGCGCCGCGGAAGTCGCGGTAGGCCTCGAGGATGGCGCGCTCGCGCTCGATGTTCTCCTTCGTGTCGCGGGAGACGTCGAGGTAGGTTTCCCGGATGCGGTCGAAGCGCTGGGCGATGTCGCCGCGCGTCACCTTCTGCCAGATGTTGGACAGGCGCTCCAGGGTGGAGATGCGGCCGTCCTCGATCTGGCGCACCATCTCGCGCGCGTCGTCGCGGATCGAGTTGAAGCTCTCGGTTATGGTCTCGTAGCGCGTGCCGACCTCCATGGCGCGGATCTGCTCGCGCACCACCTCGTTGAAGGTGGTTGCCTGGTTCAGCACGCGCGCAATGAGCGCCACGCGGTCTGGGTCGAGGTCGCCGATGCGGGACAGCAGGCCGGTGATCGGGCTCTCCTGCGCCGAGGACTCGGGCACGGGCAGGCCGAGGTCGCGCAGCGCGCCCATCGCCTTGTCGAGGTAGCGCATCGGTTGCGCGATCGTCGGCTGCTGCTGCATCACTTGTCTCCTGACTCCGCTGCTGCGCGGCCCGGCGGAAGATGGGGGTGGCGCACCGATCGCGACCACCACATGGGCCGAGGGCGTGGGCAGGCACGGATCACGAAGCGGTGAGGTGCGCGGCGGGAACAGTCCGCCGCCCGCCCGGCGCTCATTCCGCGGGCATCGGCTCGATGGTGCCGCGCGCCAGAGCGCGTGGCCAGCGTCGGCCGAGGCCGAGGAAGGCGAGGGGGATGAACACCACGGCGCCCGTGGCCGCCGCGACGAAGAGACGTAGCAGCGGCGGCCAATTCGACATCAGCCCCTGCACGAGCAGCACGGCGCCCGCCATCGCGGCGACCGCCAGCACCGCCGGCGCCACGCGGCGGGCGAGCCAGAGCGGGGACCGGCGCAGCTCGCTCAGGACCAGCCAGGCGAGGATTGGCGGCAGCGCGACGGACTGGGTGGACCAAGCCAGGGCCACGCCCTCAGGTGTCTCCGGGTGGGTGGCGACGAGCGTCAGGAGCGGCACGCCGAGCGCCGCCACGGCCGTGTAGAAGTTCCGCTGGGCCTTCCTCACGGCGACGAACAGGCTGGAGTGGTCGCCATGGAGGAAGGTCAGCGCCGTGGCGAACCCAGCGACGCGCGTCGCCTCCGCCGTGCCCGCCCAGCTCGGCCCGAGCAGCGCGTGCACCAGATCGGGCGCGGTCAGCGCGACGCCGATCGAGATCGGCAGGCCAAGCAGCGCTTGCAGTTCGGCCAGTTCGCCATAGGCCTCCGCCAGCGCCGCCCGGTCGTGCTGCAGCCGGCAGAGGCGTGGCAGGGAAAGCCGCGCGACGGACTGCCAGACCGTGGCGAGGACCGCATCGAGCATCCGGAAGGCGAAGTGCGACAGCGCCACCGTCGCCTCCGCCACCACCAGGCCAAGGGCGAGGAGGAAGATCCGGTACTTCCCCACCATCACGACGACCGCCGCGATCTGCGGCCCCGCGACGGGCCACAATTCGCGCAGCGCGCCGAAATCCAGCCAGGGCCGCAGCCGGAGCCGGCCGCGCGTGAGGATCAACAGGAAGGTGATCCCCGTGCCGACGGCCTGCGCTGCCACCATCGCCCAGGGCCCGTAACCCTCGCGTGCGACGAACAGTCCCGCAACGAGCGCGAGCGGCAGGCCAGCCAGCACGCGGAGCGCCAGCAGGCGGAAGCGCAGGCCCCGCAGCAGCAGCCCCGATGCGGCGCCGGAGAAGGCGGAGAGGGGCAACAACGGCGCCAGGGCGAGGGTGAGCCAGGCGACCTCCGGTAAGCCAGCTCCGGCGGCGAGGAGCGGCCCGATGGCCGCCAGCACCAGCCCGGCGGCGACGCCAGCCAGCATCGCCGCCGTCACCGCACTGCTGGCGTGCCTCGCCGAAAGCGCCGGGTACTGGACCAGCGCATCGCTGAACAGCGAGGCGGTGAGCACGTCGAGCAGGAGGAAGGCGGCGAGCGCCACGGTTCCGACGCCGGTGGCCTCCGGCCCGATGGCGCGCCCGATGAGCAGCATCGAGAACAGCGAGAACACCGCGGAGCCCGCGTTCTCGGCGAGGACCCAGGACGGGGAGCGCGATCCAGGAAGGCGGAAGCTGCGCAATCGGATCTCCCTCAACGCGTTCCCCCTGTCGCACTGGCGGTCCCGCCGGCAACGGGGAAGAGCGGACGAACGGCGCTGCGCGCCTGGGTCAGGACTTTGGGCGAGGTCGGCCCGGGGCGGCAAAGCGTCGCGCCGAAGCGCCATCGCCGCGCCTGTCCTGGACGCCGATGCCCCGCGCCGGACGGGAACGGCCGGGCGGGCGGCGCTCTATGCCAGTCCGGCACGTTCCATCGCTGTATTGTTGGCGCGGTGGCGTGGACGCATGCGCGCACTCTAACGCCGCGCTTCCTGCTGCAGCGCAAGAGCGCGATGGCCCGCTTGCACAGTTGTGACCCGGTCGCGCCGCGCCCATGGCTGGAGGAGGCAGTGCAGGCCCACGGTGCGTTCGCCCGGTGCCAGCGCCGCCAGCAATGAGGACGGCGGCGCTATGGCCGGACTCAACCTCGCGGTGCCATGGTCGGAGCGCCGGGCGCTCCCGCTGCCAGCCGGGCTCTGAGACGCCGCCGCGCCGCGCCGAAGGCGACGCGCGCGTGGAGCAGCAGGCGACTCAGGCTGGTGCAGTGGGCATAGCGTAGCGCAGCTCCGAAGCATCCCCGCTCCGTCAGCAGCGCGAAGCTGTCGAAGTCGATCAATTGCTGCCGGCGCCGCAGCAGGGCGAGCAACTCGCGGTCGCCCAGCCTGGCCGCGATGCGCCGCATGCGCCGGTTGGCGGCGCTGAGATGCAGCGTGGCCGCGCGATTCGTGGAGACGGAACCGGCGCGCAGGCGATAGACGTAATAGGCGTCCGGCACCAGGTGGAAGCGGGCTCCGCGGGCGATGCACTCGAAGTAGAAAAGGAAGTCCTCGCCCACATGCAGGTCCTCCGCATAGCGGAGGCGGTGCCGGCGCAGGAAGTCGCGGCGGATGATCGGCTGGAGGAAGCCGAACCGGCCACGGCCGGGCAGGCCCGGCATGTCGCGCCGCACCGCCTCGATCAGCGAAACAGGCCCGGCATGCGCCATCTCCGCGTCGGTGAAGCGCCGTCCGAGCGGCTGCCCGGTGGCAAAGTCGGTCTCCAGCAGGTTGTCCGCCAGGAGGTCCGCTCCCACGGCCTCGGCGGCGGCGATCATCCGCTCGAGCCGCTCCGGCAGGAACAGGTCGTCGGCGTCGAGCACGGCGAGCCAGCGCCCCCGGGCGCGCTCGGCCGCCAGGTTCCGCGCCGCCGACGGGCCGGACCTGCGCGGCTGCCGGAGCGGCACGACGCGCGGGTCGCTCCGCGCGCAGGCGAGGATCGCCTCCCAGGTGCCGTCGGAGGAGCCGTCGTCCACCACGATGACCTCGATGTCACGGCAGGTCTGCGCGAGGGCGGACCGGATGGCATCCTGCACAAAGGTGGCGGACTCATAGGCGGGGACGATGACCGAAGCGAGCGGCGCCGCCGCCGCCGCATGGCCGTTCCCCGATGCGCCGTCGCTGCCCGTCATGATGCGAAGATGAACGCCTCGAAGGGGCGGTCGAGCGCGGCGAGCAGCGTGTCCGGCAGGCGGAAGCCCTGGGGGTCGTCGGCGATCAGCGCCGAGGACTGCGAGGCGTGCGCGGCGATGGCCCGGCGCTTCGCGGGCAGATGGCGGGCGATGTCGAGCCGCGCGCCGGTCACCTCGGCGACGGGAAGCCGCAGCCGCGGCGGCAGGGTCCAGCCCCAGACGGCGTAGGAGACGAGGCGCGCGTCGGCAAGGCGCGCGGCCTCCCGTGCGATCACGTGCGCGGCCACGTGGTCGGGATGCGGGTCGTGCTCCCAGGTGGCGAGGATGGCGCTCGCCTCATGCGCCCGCGCCAGCCGGGCCACGCGGTCCGCCGCCTGGAGCATGGCTTGCCCTTCACGTGGCGCCTGCCCGTCCGGCAGGCCCAGGAAGTGCACGTGCTCGGGGCCGAGGCCGAGGGCGGCGACGGCCGCGCGCGTCTCCGCCTCGCGCAGCGCCTTGAGG
>JADGHI010000341.1 GCA_019689515.1 Acetobacteraceae bacterium
CGCCTCGACGGCCCCGCCCCGCACCAGGAAGCGGCCGCCATAGGCCGCGATCACGGCGGGAGTCCGCGCGGTGTAGAGCGCGTAGCGCTCCGGGGCCGTGACTTCGATTTCGCCGACCAGATATGCGGGCATGGGATTCCTCCTCCCTCGCTGCGGCCCGTGGAACGCGCGATGCCATACTCGCGCCGCGGGGCGGTGCGCCACACCGCAGCGCCGTGGAAGCGCACCGCGACCGGCGAACCGTAACGTTGCTTGTCGTGCGTCTCCTCGCGGAGACGGACGGAATTCCTTCATGCCGGATCGGGCACGGTTGGCCCTTGCCGCCGAGCAGGCAACCACCCCAGCCTACGCCACTCTCGAACCGCAAGGAGGGACCCATGGCGACCGCGATCATGCTCCGAAAGCCCGGTGGGCCGGAGGTCCTGCGGGCCGAGACGGTCGCCGTGGGCGCTCCGGGAGTGGGCGAACTCCTCATCCGCCAGACCGCGATCGGCGTGAATTTCCACGACGTGTACGTCCGCTCCGGCCTGTACCGGACGCTGCGGCTGCCCGGCATCCCGGGCCTCGAGGCCGCCGGCGTCGTCGAGGAGGTCGGCCCGGACACCTACGGCTTCGCCCCCGGCGACCGGGTCGCCTACTTCTCCGCACGCTACGGCGCCTACGCCACCGAGCGGCTCCTGCCCGCCGAACTGGCGCTGCGCCTGCCCCCCGCGATCGACGACCGCACCGCGGCGGCGGTCCTGGTAAAGGGGCTGACCGCGCGGATGCTCCTGCACGAGGTGCACCGCGTCGCGGCGGGCGATCACGTGCTGGTACACGCCGCGGCCGGCGGCGTCGGCCGGCTGCTGTGCCAATGGGCGAGCCACCTCGGCGCGACCGTGATTGGCACCGTGGGCAGCGAGGCGAAGGCCGAGGAGGCGCGCCGCTGCGGCTGCCACAACGTGATCCTCTACCGGCAGGAGGACTTCGTCGCGCGGGTGCGGGAGATCACCGCCGGCCGTGGCGTCCAGGTCGCCTACGACTCGGTCGGGCGGGACACCTTCTCCGGCTCCCTCGAATGCCTCGCGCTGCGCGGCCATCTGGTGAATTTCGGGCAGTCCTCCGGGCCGGTGGAGCCGTTTCCGGTCGCCGCGCTCAGCGCGAAGTCGAACACCCTCTCCCGCCCCATGCTCTTCCACTACACCGCGGATCGTGGTGCGCTGGAGGGCACGGCAGCCGCGCTCTTCGAGGCACTCGCCGCCGGCGTGCTCACTGCCGGTGCGACACAGACCTTCCCGCTCGCTGAGGCGGCCGCCGCGCACCGCGAGCTGGAGGCACGCCGCACGCAGGGCTCCGTCCTGCTCCTGCCCTAGGCCGCGGTCGCCCCGGGTGGAAACACCCAGGGCGTGAATCATGGTTTCGGAAAAGCCCGGCCCCTTGTCGGCCTGACCACGAACAGGCCGACGAGAGGCCAAGCGCCGCCGATCCCGTCCTGGCACGCGGCCCGGCGACGCGCCCGACGGGGAGGCGCCGCCGACGCACCACGCACCCCGCCCCGGCACACAGGAGGTTCCGGCCGGCGGCGCGATCGCCGTCCGCAAGACCTACTCCGCGCCGCGGATGCCCGTGCGGCGGATCACCTCGGCCCACCGCGCGAGCTCGGACTCGACGATCGCGCGGAACGTCGCCGCGCCCACTTCGAGCGGGTAGAAGCCGGCGGTCTCCAGCCGCGCGCGCAGGTCCGGCGCGCGCATCGCCGCGAGGATGTCGGCCTCGAGCTTCGTCACGAGCGCCGGCGGCAGGCCGGCCGGGCCGAACACGCCGTACCAGACGGCGGCGTCGTAGCCCGGGTAGCCCTGCTCGGCCACCGTCGGCACCTCCGGCAGGTCACGCCACCGCCGCACCCCCGAGGCCGCCAGCGCCCGCGCGCGGCCGTCGCGCAGGATCGGCACCGCGAGGAGCGGATTGAGGAACATCGCCTGCACCTCACCGGTCATCACCGCGGTCTGGCCTTTCACCGTCCCCGGATACTGGACGTAGGTGAACTCGGCATCGGCGCGCAGCGCGAGCTGCGCCGCGGAGAGGTGGGGCGAGCTGCCGATCCCCGCGGTGGCGAAGGTGGCCGCGCCGGGCCGCGCCTTGGCGTAGGCGATGAACTCGGCGAGCGTCCGGACCGGCAGGGACGGCGTCACGACCAGGATGAGCGGGTAGCCGGCGATCTGCGCGATCGGGGTGAAGTCGTTCAGGGCGTGGTAGGGCAGACGAGGCAGCAGCGGCGGCGTCTGCACATGCGTCGCGGCGAGGACGGCGAGCGTGTACCCGTCGGGCGCCGAGCGCGCGACGTGCGCCGCGGCGATGGTCGCGCTGGCGCCGGGCCGGCTCTCGACGACGACGGGCTGCCCCCAGGCCGCGGACAGCTTGTCTCCCACCATGCGGGCGAGGAGGTCCGTTGGGCCGCCCGGCGTGTAGCCTTGGACGATGCGCACGGGCCGGTTCGGGTACGCAGCAGGCGCGTCCTGCGCCCGCGCGGCGCCCATGGGGCGCAGGAGGCCTGCGGTTGCGGCGGCTGCGGCGGCGGTGGCGCCGAACCAGTCGCGCCGCCCGATGTACGCCCGGCCCTGGTCGTGGCGCGACACGGTCCTGGCCTCCTCCCCCTCGTGGCGGCGCATTCACGATGCCCGCGTAAGCCCACGCGTTGCCCGCGGGCCGCTTCTTCCAAACCAGCCTAGATGGTGCCGCCTGGCCGGGCAACATCCAAAGGAATGGTCTTCACATCCGTGAATGCGCCCGATAGCCTGGATGCGGAGACCGGGCGGGGTGCGGTCCCCCGCGCGCCAGGGCCGCGCACGAGATCGGGGAGCCAACCGGTTCCACCGCATACGGGCGCGCGCGGGCGGGCGGGCCGCGCACGTCGTCGTCATTCAGCGCGCAGGTCCGGCAAGGCGCGAGACGTCGCCGGCGGCACCAGGGCGCCGGAGAGGGAGTGAATGGACCGCATCCATCCCGAGCAGGACTACCTCCGCTTCCTCGCCGCGGGGCGTTTCATGATCCTGCGCAGCCGCTCTTCCGGGCGCTACGTCTTCTATCCGCGCGTCGCCGAGCCGCGGACCGGCGCGACCGACCTCGAATGGGTCGAGGCCTCGGGCCGCGGCACCGTCCACGCGACGACCGTCGTGCGGCAGCGCCCGCCGGCGGCAGACTACAACGTCGCCCTGATCGACCTCGCGGAGGGCCCGCGGATGATGAGCCGAGTGGATGGCATCCCGCCCGACGCGGTGGAGATCGGCATGGCGGTGCGGGCCAGGGTGATCGTCGAGAACGGCAAGCCCCTGGTCGTCTTCGAACCGGAGACGCGGTGATGACCGGGCCCGGCGGCGCCGATGCCTTCCCGCGCGGCCGGACCGCGATCGTCGCCGCGGCGACCCACGGCATCGGCGAGGCACCCGGCTTCTCCTCGATGGATCTCGCGGTGCACGCCAGCCTGAAAGCGCTGGCACAGGTCGGCCTGACCCCCGCCGACGTGGACGGCCTCTTCATCGGGCTGCCCGACGAGTTCCTCTCCGGCCTCGCGCTTGCGGAGTACCTCGGCATCCGCCCGCGCGTGACGGACAACAACCGTACCGGCGGCTCGGCCTTCGTCACCCACGCCTTCTGGGCCGCGCTCGCGCTGGAGGCGCGGGCCTGCGACGTGGCGCTGATCTGCTACGGCAGCAACCAGCGGAGCAAGGCCGGCAAGCTCGTCTCCGGCTCGCGCCCCTCGCCCTACGAGGCGCCCTACCGGCCGCTGGCGCCGATCTCGAGCTACGCCCTCGCCGCGTCCCGCTACCGCCACCTCTACGGCCTGACGCGCGAGCAACTCGGCGCGGTCGCGATCGCGGCGCGCGAATGGGCGCGACTGAATCCCGAGGCCTTCATGCGCGAGCCGCTCACCGTGGAGGAGTACCGCGCCGCGCGGATGGTGTCGGACCCGCTGAACGTGCGCGACTGCTGCCTCGTGACCGACGGGGCGGCGGCGGTGGTGATGGTCCGCGCCGACCGCGCGAAGGACCTCGCGGCGCGGCCCGCCTATCTGCTCGGCTGCGCCGCCGCGGCGCACCACCTCGACATCTCCAGCATGCCGGACCTCACGGTGACCGCCGCCGCCGAGTCAGGCCCGCGCGCCTTCGCCCAGGCCGGGGTGAAGCCGTCCGAGATCGACGTGGTCGAGCTCTACGACGCCTTCACCATCAACACGATCCTGTTCCTCGAGGACCTCGGCTTCTGCCCCAAGGGCGAGGGCGGGCGCTTCGTCGAGGGCGGCCGCATCGCGCCGGGTGGCGACCTGCCGGTCAACACCAATGGCGGCGGCCTGTCCTGCGTCCACCCCGGCATGTACGGTCTGTTCACCTTGGTCGAAGCGACGCAGCAGCTCATGGGTGTCGCCGGCGCGCGCCAGGTGCCGGGCGCTAAGCTCGCCCTGGCGCACGGCAACGGCGGCAAGCTGTCGAGCCAGGTCACAGCGATCCTCGGCACCGAGGAGACGCTCTAGCGCCGGACAACAGGCGCAGAGAACGAACGAGGGAGGACATCCGAGATGGTGACGCACTGGCCGACGCGGCGCGCCCTCTGCCTGTTGCCGACGGCCCTTGTCGCCGCCGGGCGCGGCGCCGGGGCGCAGCCGCAGCGGGCGGCGGAGCGGCAGGGCTTCCCGGACCGCCCGGTCCGCCTGGTCGTCCCCTTCCCGCCGGGTGGCCCGGTGGACTCGGCGGCACGCCTGATCGCCGCCGCGCTCCCGGAGCACCTGCGCGGGCAGCCGGCCATCGTCGAGAACCGCTCCGGTGCCGGCGGC
>JADGHI010000342.1 GCA_019689515.1 Acetobacteraceae bacterium
GGGCCGGGTCACGGGACGGCTGCCGGGCGGGCTGCTGCAGACCAACATCGCGGGCTGCGCATTGTTCGCCGCGATCAACGGTTCCTCCGTCGCCACTGCGGCGACCATCGGCACGGTCGCGCTGCCGGAGCTCAGGGCGCGCGGCTACGACGGCCGCATGGCGGCGGGGACGCTCGCTGCGGGGGGGACGCTCGGCATCCTGATCCCGCCCTCCATCGCGATGATCGTGTACGCGACCTTCACCGAGACCTCGGTCGCCAAGCTGTTCGCCGCCGGCATCGTCCCTGGGCTGACGATGACCGGTCTGTTCATGGCCTATGTCGCCTGGCGTGCGCTGCGCAATCCTGCCACCGCGCCGCGCGCCACGCCGGACGGCCGGGGGCTTGGCGGTACGGTGGCCGATCTGCTGCCGTTCGTGTTGCTGATCGCGCTCGTGCTCGGCTCGATCTACGCCGGGGTGGCGACGCCGACCGAGGCGGCGGCGGTGGGCTCGCTCGGGGCCCTCGCTCTGGCTGCACTGTTCGGGCGCTGCGACCTCGCAGTGCTCGGCGGCGCATTGACTGCGACGGTGCGCACCACCGCCTCGGTGCTGTTCATCGTGCTCGCCGCGGCGCTGCTTTCATACGCGCTCGGCGTGACGGGCACCGGGCGTGCGCTGACCGAGTGGGTGGCTGGGCTCGGCCTTCCGCGGTTGGCCTTCCTGCTTGCGGTGGTGGCGCTCTACGTCGTGCTCGGCTGCTTCATCGACAGCCTGGCGATGATCGTCATTACCGTGCCGCTGCTGCACCCGGTGCTGCTTAGCTACGGCGTCGATTTGGTGTGGTTCGGCGTATTGCTGGTGATCCTGATCGAGATGGGCCAGATCACCCCGCCCTTCGGCATCAATCTCTTCGTGATCCAGGGCATCGGCGGCGGCCGGTTCGAGGAGGTGGCCGCGGGCGCGGCGCCCTACGTTGCGCTGATGGGCGTGATGATCGCCCTGCTGCTGGCGTTTCCCTGGCTTGCTCTGTGGCTGCCGGGCCTGCTGTAGGAGGGATCCGAGGATGGCCACCAGGCTCGTGGATCTGGCGCGGGTCGTCCGCAGCAAGAATGCGGGGCCGCTGCAGATCACATTCGATCTGATGTTCACCGACCGTGCGGGATTCGAGCAGGCGGCAGCCTCGCCCGCACTCACTCCGCGCGAGATCGCACGGCTCTATGGTGTCGATCCGGCGACGGTGGCGGTGATCCCCTTTGCCCCCGCACACGCCATCAAGATCGTGCTGGAGCGGCCGGTCGTCGCGGGTTCGCCGGGAGACAGCGATGTGTACGGCGCGCAGCAGCACCGGCCGCTGCTGGGGGTGGTGCTGTGAGCGTCGTCGCGCGGCTGCTCGATGCTGGCCTCGGCCCGGGGCGTCCGCTGCGCGCGCTCGCCGCCTCCGGCCAGCTCGGCTACGGCATCCCGGAGCCGGCGCTGCGCGAAGGGCTGGCGCGCGCCCCGCACTTCATCGGCTGCGACATGGGCTCGATCGACGTCGGCCCGTACTACCTCGGCGCCGGGCGCCTGGCGACGGCGGAGGCGGTGACGCGGCGCGACCTGCGCCTCGTCATCCACGGCGCGCGGCAGGTGGGCGTGCCGCTGCTGATCGGCACTGCCGGCACCGCCGGCGCGGCACCGCACGTGGCGCAGACGCTCGACCTCATCCGGGGCATCGCGCGCGAGGACGGGTTGGGGCGTCTGCGCGTCGCGGTGATCCACGCCGACGCCGACCGCACCTGGCTGAAGGCCATGGCCGCCGCCGGGGCCCGCCGCGCCCCCCCGGGCGCACGCCCCGGGCCGCCGCCGCCGGCGGGCGCGCCCTGGGCGCCCGGCGGGGCGGTCCGCTGGACGCAGAGACGGTGGATCGCGCCGCGCATGTCGTCGGGCAGATGGGCACCGACGCGTTCATCCGCGCCCTCCGATTGGAGCCCGACATCGTTCTGGCGGGCCGCGCCTGCGATACGGCGATCTTTGCCGCGGTCCCGATCATGCTCGGCTACGATCCGGGCCCTGCAACGCACATGGCGAAGATCATCGAATGCACCTCGTTGTGCTGTGCCCCGGGCGGGCGCGACGCGATGCTCGGCACGCTGCACGGGGAGAGCTTCGAGCTGGAGAGCATGAACCCGCAGCGTGCCGCGACGCCGCTTTCAGTTGCCGCACACAGCCTGTACGAACAGGCGGACCCGCTCGCAGTGCACGAGCCGGAGGGCAGCGTGGACCTGCGCGCGGCGCGGTTCGAGCCGATCGACGCCCGCCGGGTCCGCGCCGGCGGCGCGGTCTGGCGGCCGGCGGCGCGGGTAAGCGTTAAGGTCGAGGGCGCCGAGTGGTGCGGCGAGCGCGCGGTGCTGCTCGCCAGCTCCTGCGACCCACGCGTGATCGAGCAGCGCGAGGCGATCGTGGCGGGCGTGCGCCGACAGGTCGCCGAGATTTTGCCTGACGCGGGGAGCGAGGCCTGCCTGCTGGAGTTCCGCGTCTTCGGCACCGGCGCGACCGGGCTATTCCCAGGGGCTGCGATGGGCCTGCCCGAGCCGGGCGAAGTGTTCTTTCTGGTCGAATGCGTGGCGCCGACGGCGGACCTGGCGAGGGCGACGGTGGCGGTGGCGAAGCAGTACCTGCTGCATCACGGCTTCCCGGGCCGGCTTTCCACCGGCGGCAACATCGCCTTCCCGTTCACGCCGCCCGAACTGCCCTGCGGTCCGGCGTATCGCTTCTCCATCTACCACCTCGCGGAGTGCGACGATCTCGCGGCCGCCTTCCCGGTGGAGCTTGAGACGGTCGGAGGCGGATAGCGCGTCCTGCATGCCAGGGCGTGCATCAGCGCTGCAGGACAGGCGACGCGTTCGATGTTGTGCGGGGAGAAGCCAGCGGGCACGACGTTGGTAATGCCTCTTGATCCACAGCCGGCCGCGCAGTGGATCGCGGTTGCCGGCGAAACCTTAATGGTAGCTGGGATGAAGCGACGAGCGGAGCCGCGACGAGCCCCACGGACCGCGGCGGCGTGGACAAGTCCGCCGGAGATGCTGGAGTCGTTGAACGACAAGGGCTACCGGCAGGTTCAGGCAAACAGCCCGGTGGCGGCGCCGGACTGCCTGGCGGATCTGCCGGCGAGGGCCACCTCCGGTGAGGCCAGGGCTGGCTGGGAGACGGCAGTCCTCGTCCTGAGGAAGCTTGGCGGCGGCGCCGAACGGAACTGCGCCGTGGTGGCTATGCGGGCGCGGGCGGCGCTCGTGCCGGGCGCTCCAGCTCGCGATCGACGTGCGCGAGAACCGCTCGGCCCATCCCGCCGCGTCGGCCCGGCCGATGCTGTAGTGCTGATGCGCGTGCCACGATCGCGGCAGCGCTGGAGCAACCTGGCCAGCGAGGGGGGTCGGTAGCGAGGCGGTCGCGGAAGTCCCAGAAGCCGAGTAGTCCGCTTAGGTGCTGGCGCGCAGGATCGGAGCCGCCGCGCGCTGCGCTGTCCCCACCTGCATGACACGGCGTCGGGCCTGTGCCGCTGCGGCGCTCATGAGCTGGCCCTCGGCTTTCCCTCGCCGAAGGCGATCACGATCTCGGCCCGGCACGCCGGCATGGACGCTGGATTCGGCACGCAGCGGAGGAGGCGCGGCGGCCCGGCGGCGAGGCGCAGGCCGCAGCCACAGATGGCGTCCGGCGCGCCTGCCGTGGTCGCGTCGCAGTCGGCGCAGCGGAAGGTGTCGCCGCGGAGGACGATGCGCCCGAGGCACGTCCGGCAGGCGTGCGGGAGGATGCCCCAAGCGCCGTCGTCGTCGCCAGCGGCGTCGGACCCATCAGGCGGCGGCATCAGCCGTCGCCCTGCCGAAGGCGACCGGCGCCTTCGCCGTCCGGGCAATCGCCAGCATCGCCTCGGCGAGCGAGACGACCGGCGCCTGGCGCACCCGCCGCGCCGCCCCCTTCTCGATCACCGCTAGCTCGCGCGCGTGCAGCACCGCGCAGAGCTGCGGCACGCCGCCCTTGGCTTTGCGGCCCTTCGCCGCCTCCAGCGCGCGGTTGTAGCAGGACACGCACAGCCTATCTCGGATCAGCCGCTCCGACTGCCGTGTGCACCGGGGGCAGATCATCCGTAGCGCCGCCGCCGGGACGAACGGCACCAGGTCGGGCCGGCCTGCGCGCGCCACGCCGATCGGGCAGCCGCGGCACTGCGCCAGGCTTTCCCATGGGCGCGGCAGGCGCTCCTGCGCGGCGCGCCACATCCGCTCGCAGGCCGCCGCCGTCAGCGTGGCGCGCTGCCGGTCGCAGCGGAACATCGCCGGCAGAGTCACGTGGCCGCCCCCGGGCGCGGGCCCGCCCAAGCGTGCGCAAGCAGCGTCAGACGCGCCCCGATGCGCTCTGCGCATTCCGGCGACTCCTTCGCCACCTCGGCCAGCACCGCGGCGTGGAACCGCTCGACGTTGTTCACCGACTGCATCGCCTCATGGAGCCGCGCTGCCGTCTCCAGGCACCGCCTTAGGACCTCGGTCGCCTGGGGAGGAGCAGCTTCGCGTTGCGCACCTTCCCCTCCGCGCGCGCACGGCCCATCACCTCCAGGGCGGCGCAGATGCACTCCTGCTGCCGCCCGATCACCACCACGGCGCTACCGCCGCCGGCGATGTCCTCCGGGCGCACCGGCGCCGGCAGCAACTGGACCGCCGCGCGCGCCGCGTCGGCCGCCGGCGCTTCCGGAACACGCTCCGCCCGCCGCTCCGCTGCCGCCCCGATCCTGCCGGCGAGGTGCTGTCCGGCGCGGCCGCTGGCGAACAGATCCGCCGCCCAGCGGAACAGGGTGGCG
>JADGHI010000343.1 GCA_019689515.1 Acetobacteraceae bacterium
CGGTACAGGAGGGTTCGTTCCGGATCTGGCGCGCATCACAACCATAAGTTAAATTATGAGCCGGCATTTTCTCCATATGAGAGAGAAAGCCCGCCGCCGGCTCGGTCCAGTTGCGGGCTCTGGCCGCACCACGCGGCATCCGCAGCAACCGAGCAGGGGCACCGGAAGACCGAATGCACAGCTACAACCCGACCGAGGGCATCGATTGGGGCACGCAGGTTCCCGGCTGGTGGGTCACCTACTATTTCTTCCCCAAGGGGCAGTCGATCGAGGAGGACGACGGCAACGTCGTCGTCACCAAGCAGTGGACGCCCTATGAGCGCGCCCAGGTCGCCAAGGCCCTGGAACTCTTCTCGAACGTCGCGCACCTGACCTTTGCCGAGGCGACCTCGCCCGCCAGCGGGGTGTTTTTCCTGGCCGTCTCGGCCCTGGGTGCTGACTCGTACCTTGGCGTGTTCGGGCCGCCCGCCACCGGCGACGATGCAGGCGTCGGCATCTTCAACATCGATGGTAGGGGCTGGGACCGCACCCGCGGCGGCGGGCTGGAGGTCGGCGGATATGGCTTCGTCACCCTGATCCATGAGCTCGGCCACGGCCTTGGCCTGGCGCACCCCCACGACACGGGCGGCGGCTCCTCGATCTTCCCCGGCGTGATCGAGCCCTACGCGAGCACCGGATGGTACGACCTCAACCAGGGCGTCTACACCATGATGTCCTACGTGGACGGCTGGTTCACGGCGCCGCACGGCAGGTCGCCGTCCGAGGACTATGGCTGGATCGGCTCGCCGATGGCCTTCGACATCGCCGTGCTCCAGGCGAAGTACGGCGCGAACCTGAGCCACCGCACCGGCAACGACATCTACGTGCTGCCGGACGAGAATGCCGTGGGCACCTACTACAGCTGCATCTGGGATGCCGGCGGATGGGACACGATCGTCTATCGCGGTTCGAGGGACGCCACGATCAACTTGAACGCCGCCACGCTGGAATTCGCGCCCGGCGGCGGCGGCTGGATCTCCTACGCGGCAGGCATCCATGGCGGCTTCACCATTGCCAATGGCGTGGTCATCGAGGGCGCGCGGGGAGGCTCGGGCAGTGACACGATCATCGGCAACGCGGTTGGCAACCTGCTCCTGGGCGGTGCGGGCGACGACACGGTGCGGGGGAACGGCGGCGCCGATACCCTGCGCGGCGGTGAAGGGCGCGACTGGCTCGGGGGTGGCGCCGGGCACGACTCGCTGCTCGGTGGGCTCGACGCCGACACCCTGATCGGCGGCGCCGGGAACGATTTCCTCGAAGGCGGCCCAGGCGCGGACGTGCTGCGCGGCGGGGCCGGCAACGATACGCTGGTCGGGGGAGGCGGTCTCGACCGTCTCATCGGGGGCGATGGCGCCGATACATTCCGGATCATCGGGCCCAGATCCGGCCGCGACCGCATCGAGGACTTCAGCAGCGGCGTGGACGTGATCGAGGTCCTGGCTGCCACCTTCGACGGGCTGACCCCGGGCGAGCTGGCGGCCGAGCGCTTCGCGGCGAACGCGGGCGGCGCGGCCACCGAAGCCTTCAGCCAGCTCTGCTACGACACCACCACCGGCCAGCTCTTCTGGGACGCCAACGGCACGGAGGCCGGAGGCCGCACCCTGATCGCGGTGCTGACGAATGCGCCGGTCCTGACAGCCAGCGACATCATGGTGATCGCCTGACCCCGAAGGGTGCGGGCTGCCTGCCGGCCCGCGCCCTCCGAACGCCTGCCCTACCCCGCCCCGGCGCCGGACCCGCACCGCCGCCACGGCAGGCTCGCGCGACGCAGCGGCCCGCGCTATCCGGCCGGCATGACTGTCCTCGCCATACGGGACCTCACCCTGCGCATCGCCGGCCGCGCCCTGCTCGAGGGCGCGAGCCTGGCCGTGGACCCTGGCCGCAAGATCGGGCTGGTCGGGCGCAACGGGGCGGGCAAGTCCACGCTGCTGCGCGCGATCACCGGCGAGGTGCAGCCCGATGGCGGCGAGATCCGCCTCGCCTCCCGCGCCCAGCTCGGCCATGTGGCGCAGGAGGCGCCGGAGGGGGCGGCAAGCCTCCTGGAGACCGTACTGGCTGCCGACGAGGAGCGCGCGGCCCTGCTCGCCGAAGCGGAGACGAACCCGGACGCCGCGCGCCTCGCCGAGATCCACGACCGCCTCATCGCCATCCGGGCGGACAGCGCCCCCGCGCGTGCCGCCGCCATCCTCTCCGGCCTCGGCTTCGACGCCGAGGCGCAGGCGCGCCCCGTCGGGGAGTTCTCCGGCGGCTGGCGGATGCGCGTGGCGCTCGCCCGCGCTCTGTTCCTCGAGCCCGACCTGCTGCTGCTCGACGAGCCGACCAACCACCTCGACCTCGAAGCCGCGCTGTGGCTGGAGGGCTGGCTCGCGCGCTTCCCCGGCGCCGTGATCCTGGTCAGCCACGACCGCGGCCTGCTGGAGCGCGTGCCGGACGCGATCGCACATCTCGACCGCGGCCGCATCACGCTCTACCCGGGCAACTTCGCGAATTTCGTGCGCGTCCGCGCCGAGCGCCAGGCGCAGCAGCGGGCGCAGAACGAGCGCGTCGCCGCCGAGCGTGCCCGCATCCAGGCCTTCGTGGACCGCTTCCGCGCCAAGGCCACCAAGGCGCGCCAGGCGCAGAGCCGGCTGAAGGCCCTCGAACGCCTGCCGCCGATCGAGGCGGTGGTGGAGGACCAGCCGGTCCGCTTCGACTTCCCCGAACCGGCCGACCTGCCGCCGCCGATCCTCGCCCTGTCGCGCGTCGCCGTCGGCTATGACGGGCGCCGCCCGGTGCTGCGCAACCTCGATCTGCGGCTAGACCAGGAGGATCGCGTCGCACTGCTCGGCGCGAACGGCAACGGCAAGTCCACCCTGGCGAAGCTGCTCGCGGGCCGCCTGGAGCCGATGTCGGGGGAGCTGCGCCGCGCGCCGCGCCTCAAGGTCGGCTACTTCGCCCAGCACCAGACCGAGGAGCTCGACCCACGCGGCACCCCGCTTTCCCACATGCAGGCCGCGCTGCCGCGCGCGAACGAGACCGCCTGCCGCTCCCAGCTCGCCCGCTTCGGACTGGACGCGGATCGCGCGGAGACGGAAGTAGCCGCCCTGTCCGGCGGCGAGAAGGCGCGCCTCCTGCTCGCGCTGTGCACGCGCGAGGCGCCGCAATTGCTGATCCTGGACGAGCCGACCAACCACCTCGACATCGACGCACGCGAGGCGCTGGTGAAGGCGCTGGCCGAATTCCGCGGCGCGGTGCTGCTCATCTCCCACGACCCCCACCTGGTCGAGCTGATCGCCGACCGGCTCTGGCTCGTCGCCGACGGCACGGTGCGCCAGTTCGACGGCGACCTCGACGACTACCGCGCGCTGCTCGCCGAGCGCGCGCGCGCCGCGAACGGCAACGGAACCAAGCCCGAGGCCACGCCGACCCGCACCGACGCGCGGCGCGACCGCGCCGAGGCCCGCGCCGCGCTGGCGCCGCTCCGCGCCCGCGTGAAGGAGATCGAGGCACTGCTGGAACGGCTGAACCGCGAGGCGGCGCTGATCGAAGCCAAGCTCGGCGATCCCGCCACCTACACCCGCTTCAAGCCGGAGGACATCACCTGGGCCAACACCCGCCGTGCCGCCATCGCGCGCGAGGTCGAGGCGCTGGAGCAGGAGTGGCTGGACCTCCATGAACGCCTGGAAGCGGCCTGACCGATTGATCCCCTCCCCTCACGCCGCGGCAAGGACGCCGCACGACACCGCAAGGAACCACGCCATGCCGACCCGCCGCCGTGCCGTACTCGCCGCCACCGCCGCCGCGCTTGCGCTGCCTGCCGCCACTGCCGCGCGCGCCCAGCAGCCCTCCGCGCCCTGGCCGAGTCGTCCCGTGCGCGTCGTGGTGCCCTACCCGCCGGGAGGCTCCACCGATGTGCTCGCGCGCGCCGTCGCGCAGCGGATGCAGGAGGTGATCGCGGGCTCCACCTTTGTCGTCGAGAACCGGCCCGGCGGCGCCGCGGTGGTCGGCACCCAGGCGGTCGCGCAGGCGGCGCCGGACGGCTACACCCTGGCGCTCGGCAACAACCAGACCCACGCGGCGAACGTCGCGATGGTGCGCGGCCTGCCCTACGACCCGATCGCCGATTTCGCGCCGATCGGGCGCATGGCCAGCGTGCACCACGCCCTGGTGGTGCCGGCGAGCAGCCCGGCGCGCACGCTGCGCGACCTCGCCGCGCGCGGCAAGGGCGGCGGGCAGCTCTCCTATGCCTCCTCCGGCGTCGGCTCGGCGAGCCACGTCATCGCCGAGAGCTTTGTCCGGCGCGAGGGCCTGACCGCGACCCATGTGCCCTATCGCGGTGGCGCGCAGGCGACGACCGACACGGTCTCGGGCGTAGTGGACTTCTTCGTCTCGACCTGGCCACAGGTGGTGGCGCTGGTGAAGGACGGACGGCTGCGCTGCCTCGGCATCGGCGCGCCGCAGCGGCTGGCCGACCTGCCCGAAGTGCCGACCTTCGCCGAGGCCGGCGCGGAGTACATGGCGGTGGATGCCTGGTTCGGCCTCTGGGCGCCGGCGCGCACACCGCCCGAGGTGATCGAGCGGCTGAGCGCCACCCTGCTCCAGGTCCTCGCCGAGCCCGAGATCGTCGCGCGGCTCGGGCAGCTCGGCTTCTCTCCCGCGCCGATGGCCGCCGGGCCCTTCGCCGCCTTCCAGCGGGACGAGGTCCGGCGCTGGCAGGAGCTGGTCGAGCTGACGGGAATCCGGCTCGAGTGACAGGGCGCGGGGGAGGCCCGCCCGCGCCC
>JADGHI010000344.1 GCA_019689515.1 Acetobacteraceae bacterium
GCCCCGCCCGGCCTGCCGACCCGACGCGCCGCCCTGGCCCTGCTCGAAGCTGTGCTCGAGCGGCATCGCCCGCTGGAGGAGGCGCTGGACGCGCTGCCAGCCACGCTCGACCCGCGCGACCGCGCGGCGGCGCACCGGATCGCCTCGGCGGTGCTGCGCCGGCTGGGCTCGCTCGATGCGGTGGTGGAGCCCTTCCTGCGGCGCGAGCCGCCGCCCGCGGTGCGCCACGCCCTGCGAATCGGCGCGGCGGAGCTGCTGCTGCTCGGCACGCCGGCCCATGCCGCGGTGGCCTCGACGGTGGCGCTGGTGCCGCGGCCCTTCGCCGGGCTGGTTAACGCGGTGCTGCGGCGGGTCGCGGAGCAGGGCGTGGCGGCGCTGGAGGGGCTCGACGCCGAACGGCTGGACACGCCCGCCTGGCTGTGGAGCGCCTGGCACACGGCCTACGGGCCGGAGGCGGTGCGCGCCATCGCCGCCGCGCATCGCACGCCGGCGCCGCTCGACCTGACCCCGGCGCCGCGGGCCGATGCCACGCCCCCCGAGGGGGCGGAGGTGCTGCCGACCGGCACCTGGCGCCTGCCGGCGGGCACGCGCGTGACGGAGCTGCCCGGCTTCGCCGAGGGTGCGTTCTGGGTCCAGGACGCCGCCTCGGCGCTGCCCGCGCGGCTGCTTGCACCGCGTCCGGGCGAGCGGATCGCCGATCTCTGTGCCGCGCCGGGCGGCAAGACGGCGCAGCTCGCCGCCGCCGGCGCGGCGGTGACGGCGGTGGAGCGCGACCCGAAGCGCGCCGCACGACTGCGAGAGAACCTGGCGCGGCTGCGCCTGCCCGCCGAGGTGGTCGAAGCCGACGCGACGCACTGGGGCGAGGCCGGCGCCTTCGATGCCGTGCTGCTCGACGCGCCCTGCACCGCGACGGGCACGATCCGCCGCCACCCGGACGTGCTGCGCCTGAAGCGCCCGCGCGACGTCGCGAGCGCGGCGGAGGCCCAGGCGCGGCTGCTCGAAAACGCGGTGCGGCTGGTCCGGCCGGGCGGGCGGCTGGTCCTCGCCACCTGCTCGCTGCAGCCGGAGGAGGGCGAGGCGCATCTCGCGCGCGCGGCGGCGCTGGGGCTGCGGCTCGACCCGGTGCGCGCGGAGGAGGTGCCGGGGCTGGCGGAGGCCGTCACACCGGGCGGCTGGCTGCGCACGCGGCCCGACCTCTGGGCCACGCGGGGCGGGCTGGACGGCTTCTTCGTGGCGCGCTTCGCAAAGCCCGGCGAGGCGGGCGGCGGCTGAACCCGTCGCCCCCGCCCCTTACGCCGCCGTCCCTGTGTTGCCGCGCCGCAGGTCCACCTTGTCGTTGTCGCCGATGTTCGGCGGCTCGCCGCTGACCAGGGCCTTCACGTAGCCATAGGCGTGCACGATGGTGGCGGAGGGGGAGTCCCAGTATTCGGCGCCCTCGGTCTCCACGCGGATCAGGCCGATCTCGGGATCCTCCGCGCCCTTGGGGAACCAGGCGCGCATCGGCTCGGCCCACAATTCGCGCTGCCGCGCCGCGTCGCGCACCACGGAGGCGCGGCCGAAGACCGAGACGTAATTCTGGTGCGACGGGTCGGCGTAGGCGAGCAGCACGCGGTCGTCGTCGCGCAGCTCCTCCGTCTTGGGCGAGGGCGCGCGGGTGAAGAACCACAGCGTCCCGTCGAATTCCTGGAGCCGCGCCGCGCGCATCGGCCGGGCGCGCAGCCGCCCCGCGGCATCGCTGGTGACGAGCATCGCCACCTCGATGTCGTGGATCATGTCCCAGACCTTCTGGCGCGCCTCGGCGTCGCTGCGGGTCGTGTCCATCCGGAAGCCTCCGTTGCGGGCGATCGCGCGGCCTAACGGAACGGGGCGCAGCGAAGTTCCGGTGCGCGAAAGGGCCTGACGGCGCCTTGCCGCAAGGCCAGGGAGCCATGGAGTCGGGACCGGTACGATACGGAACCGCCACGTGACCGCGTCGCATCCGGCCGGGACGGGCGCCGGGCTGCGGCGTCCCAGGCGAGGGATTCGGGCAGCGCCGCGAATTGTGCGCAGCGGCCGCAGCTTGGCGCTTGCACCCGGGGGGCGGCCGGGACGCAGGATGTCACCGTTCCCGTACGGGGCACTCCTCCGGGCGCCACTGTTGCTCGTGTCCCGGACGCACGGCGGCGGCAGCACGGCTCGCAGCGTAACCGCAGGTCGTCAACCGGCGAAGGGTGGTCCGTGGCTGAACCGGCGGATGCGGGGACGCCAACAACGAACCCAGGAGGGACCGACCGATGCTGCACCACCTGCTCATCGCCACCACGGCGGCGGCCGCCCTCGCAGGCTGCGCGGCCGAACAGGGCCCCACCATGGCGTCGTCCGCCGCCACCCCGCAGAGGAGCGCCATGGCAACGCCCGTCGCGGCCGGCGCCATGCAGCCGGGCCAGCGCATGATGCTCGGACCGATGACCGGCAAGCGCATCCGCATGGTGATGTTCAGCGACAACGGCGGTACGGTGGACCTGATCTACGACGACGAGGATCCGCGCACCCGGACCATGTCGCAGCGGGCGGTCCGGCTGACCAACAACAACGGAATGCTGGAGGTGGTGTACGACACGAGCGTGCCGAGCATGCCCGTGGGCACCCCGGGCCGAGTGCGCCGGGTGGAGAACAACGGAAACGGCATGGTCGAGATCGTGTACGCCCGCTGACCGGATGGCCGGCGCGGCCGTCGCCCGCGCCGCGCCGCCCTGGCCCGACCCGAACGACGCTCAGCCTGCCTCGGCGTCCGGCGGCACGCCTTCGGTCCGCTCGCTGCCCTTGCGCCAGCGATGGGTGGAGGCGCCGAAGGCGATCATCCGGCCCGCCTCGTCGAACACTTCCGTGCGGCAGAAGAATATCGACCGGCCGGCGGAGACCACGCGACCCTCGGCGACCAGCCGGCCGGAGCGCACCTGCCCGGTGAAGCGGCAATCGAGGTCCACCGTCACCGCCCTGCGGACATTGCCCGGCACCGAGCACCATAGGCCGGCGAAGGCGCCGGCCTGGTCGATCAGCGACAGCACCACGCCGCCATGCACGATGCCGGAGCGGTTGGCGTGCTGCGGCCCGGTCTCGCAGGCCAGGCGCGCGTAGTTCTCGCGCCACTCGACGAGGGTGAGGCCGAGCAGGTCGTGGAACGGGGAGTCGGCGCCTGCGAAGCGCGGCGCGGCGTTGTCGGCGTGGCTCATGACGCGGCCGGATGCCGGGGCGCGGCGCGGGCGTCAACCCGCGTGCATCTCCTGCAGCGACTGCTCCAGCTCGGCGAAGCTCGGCATGTGGGCGCTCGGGGCCATCTTGCGCCCCGTCTCGACGGAGACCTGCGGGACGTTGCCGTGCAGATGCGCGACGAGGGCGGCGCGGATCACCTCGTAGTACTGCGACTCCTCCTCGACCACGGCCCTGAGCCGCGCGGCGAGGGGGCCCATCAGGCCATAGGCGAGCAGCACGCCGAGGAAGGTACCGACCAGCGCGCCGCCGATCATCCGGCCGAGCACCGCCGGCGGCTGGTCGATCGCGGCCATGGTCTTGATCACGCCGAGCACCGCGGCGACGATGCCCAGCGCGGGCAGCGCGTCGGCGATCGCCTGCATGGCGCGGCTCGGGTGCAGCTCCTCCTCCTTGATCTTCCTGAGCTCGCGCGCCATCACGTCCTCGATCTGGTGCGGGTCGTCGGCGTGCATGCCGACCATGCGCAGGTAGTCGCAGATCAGCGCGACCGCATGGTGGTCGGAGAGGATCCGGGGGAAGCGCGTAAAGGCCGGGCTCTCCCGCGGATTCTCGATGTGCGGCTCGAGCCCCAGCGCGCCCTTGGCCTGGGCCTGGCGCATGAGCCAGTAGAGCAGGCTGAGCAGCTCCACATAGTCCGCCTTGGTGTAGCGCCCGCCCTGGACGATCTTGCGGAGTCCGCCGAGGGTGCGCCGCATCTCGGCGGGCGGGTTGGCCATGAGGAAGGCGCCCGTGGCCGCGCCCGCGATGATCATCAGCTCGAAGGGCACCGCCCGGAGAATGATCTCGAGGTTGCCGCCGGCGGCGATGTAGCCGCCGAACACCATCACCAGCAGGAAGCCGAAGCCGGCGAGGCCGATCATCGCACCTGACCCGGATGTGGGGAGGCCAGATGCGGCGGCGCCGGACGCGGCGGTGCCGGGCGCGCCGGCGCCGAGGCGAGGCGGGACGGCGCCGCGGCTTCAGGCGAAACCGCCTGTTGATCCGGCACCATCCGCAGCAGCGTGACCGACACCCGCCGGTTGGCGGCAGCGGTTGGCTGGTCGGGCAGCAGCGGCTCGCGCTCCGCATGGCCCGCGACGGAATGGAAGCGCGTCCCGGCGATCCCGTTCTCCAGCAGGATGCGGCGGGTGGCGTTGGCCCGCTCCGCCGAGAGGTCCCAATTGCTGCGCCCGAGCGGGCCGGTGCCGCGGAAGGGCGTCGCGTCGGTGTGGCCGGTGATGCTGATCGCGTTGGGCAGCCGGGCGATCACCGGGGCGATCCGCGCGAGCAGGGCCCGCGCGCGCTCGTTCGGAGCGCTGTCGCCAAGCCCGAACATGGGCTGGCGCTCGGCGTCGAGGATCTGGATGCGCAGCCCCTGGGGCGTCTCCTCGACCAGCAATTGCCGGGCGAGGTCGGCGAGCGCGGGATCGTCGCGGACGGCGGCGCGGATGCGCTCGGCGGCGCGCTCGAATTCCAGCGCCTCGCGCCGCGCGAGTTCGGCGCGCAGCGCGGCCTCGCTCTGGGCGCGAAGCAGAGCTTCCG
>JADGHI010000345.1 GCA_019689515.1 Acetobacteraceae bacterium
CCCTGACGCCGCGGGCCGTATCCCTGGAGGGAGAGCACCGACCGATGCCCGACGATGCCGCCGCCACGACCGCGCCCGTGAAGGACCGCGCCCTCGGTTCCGCCTGGGAGGACGCCTGGCTGCTCGACGGGGTGCGCACGCCCTTCGCCGATCTCTGCGGCCCCTTCGCCCAGGTCTCGCCGACCGATCTCGGCATCAAGGCGGCGCGGGAGGCCCTGTCGCGCGCTGCCGTCGCGCCGGAGGAGGTGGGCACGGTGATCGCCGGCAGCCTCGCCCCGGGCGGCTTCGACGCGCTCTACCTGCCGCGCCATGTCGGCCTCTATGCCGGCGTGCCGATCGAGGTGCCCTCGGTGCTCGTCCAGCGGCTCTGCGGCACCGGCATCGAGGCGATCATCCAGGCGGCCGACACGGTGACGCACAAGGACGGGATCGAGGTCGCGCTCTGCGTCGGCACCGAGAGCATGAGCCGCAACCCGGTCGCCGCCTTCAGTCACCGCACCGGCTTCGGCCTCGGCAAGGTGGAGTTCAAGGACTTCCTCTGGGAGGCGCTGCACGACCCCGCGCCCGGCGTGAACATGGGCGGCACGGCGGAGGAGCTGGCGCGCCGCTACCAGATCACCCGCGCCGAGGTGGACGCCTACGCCGCGCGCAGCTTCGACCGGGCGCTGGCGGCGCAGGCGAGCGGCTTCCTCGATGGCGAGATCGCGCCGGTGCGGAGCGAGGTCTTCACGCGGGAGGGCTACACGGACCGCGCGATCGAGCTGCCGCGCAAGGTCGAGGAGGTGCGCGTGGACACGCATGTCCGCCCCTCCTCCGTGGAGGCTCTGGCGAAGATCCGGCCGGCCTTCGGCGGCGTGCAGACCGGGGGCAATTCCTCCGGCATGGTGGACGGCGCGGCGGCGGCGCTGGTCGTCTCCGGCGCCTGGCTGCGCGCCAACAAGCGCGCGCCGCTGGCGCGGCTGGTCGCCGGCGTCGCGGTCGGCTGCCCGCCGGAGATCATGGGCATCGGCCCGGTGCCGGCGATCCGCGCGCTGCTCGCCCGCACCGGCAAGACCCTCGCCGAGATCGACCGCATCGAGATCAACGAGGCGTTCGGGGCGCAGGTGATGGCCTGCGCGCGGGAGCTCGGCATCGACGAGGACCGGCTGAACGTGAACGGCGGCGCCATCGCGATCGGGCATCCGCTGGCCGCGACCGGCCTGCGCATCGCGGTGACGCTGGCGCGCGAGCTGAAGCGCAGCGGCGGGCGCTTCGGCATCGCCTCCGCCTGCATCGGCGGGGGGCAGGGCATCGCGCTGCTGGTCGAGAATCCGGAGGCGGCGGGCGGTGGCGCCGCCACGCACTGACGGGGCGGCGCCAGGCTTCGTCCACACGCGGCGCCTCACCGTCGAGTGGGGCGACTGCGACCCGGCGGGGATCGTCTTCTATCCCCGCTACTTCGCGATGTTCGACGCGAGCACGGCGGCGCTGTTCGCCGCCGCGCTCGGCATGGCCAAGCCGCAGATGCTCCGCCGCTTCGGCATCGTCGGCATCCCGATGGTGGACACCCGGGCGAAATTCCTCGTCCCCAGCCGCTTCGGCGACGAGGTCGCGATCGAGAGCCGGGTGACGGCCTTCCGCCGCTCCAGCTTCGACGTCTCGCACCGGCTTCTGCGCGCCGACGGGGCACTCGGCGTCGAGGGGTTCGAGACCCGTGTCTGGGCGGCGCGCCACCCGGAGGACCCGGAGCGCATCCGGGGTGTCCCGGTGCCGGAGGAAGTGGTGGCCGCATTCGCCCGGCCCTGGCCCCCGCTGGCCTGACCGTGGCCGGTCCGATGACGGGCCAGGCTCTTCCGGGGCAGCGATTCACGTCACGGCAGCTTCCACTCAGGACGATCGCGGCCTAGCGGGTCGCGGCCTCGGCTGGCATTCTGCCGGCCGCCTTCCATCGCAGGACATTGCACGGATGCAGGACACCAGTGGAGCCGGCGGGGCGCCGGTGCGGCTCAGGATCGGCTATCTCGGGGCGCCGCCCCATCCATCCTTCTTCGATCTCGCCCGTGCGCATCCGGAGCTGGAGTTCGTCGAGATCGCGCAGAGCGACTCCGGCGAGGCGATGCGCGCGCAGCTCCGCACCTGCCACGCCTACTACGTGAAGGCCTCGCGCCAGGAGCTGCCGAAGCCGATGCACGTGACGGCGGAGTTCCTGGCCGCGGTGCCGAACCTGCTGGCGGCGGTGAGCTCCGGCGCGGGCTTCGACCCGATTGATCTCGCCGCCTGCACGGACGCCGGCGTGCCGGTGATCAACCAGACGGGGGCGAACGCGCAGGGCGTGGCGGAGCATACGGTCGGCATGATGCTCGGCCTGCTCAAGCGCATGCCGGAGACGACGGCAGCGATGCGCGCCGGGCGCGCGCAGAACCGCTCGGCCTTCATGGGGCGCGAGATCGCGGGCCGCACGGTCGGGCTGGTCGGAATCGGCAATGTCGGCATGCGGGTTGCGGCGATCCTGCGCGCGGCCTTCGGCTGCCGCGTGCTCGCGACCGACCCGTACCTCGATGCCGCCACGGTGGCCGAGCGCGGAGCGGAGAAGGTGGAGCTGCCGACGCTGCTCGCCGAGAGCGACGTGGTCTCGCTGCACTGCCCCTACGACCCGACGACGCGCGGGATGTTCGACGCGGCCGCCTTCGCGGCGATGCGCAAGGGCGCGGTGTTCGTCACCACGGCGCGCGGCGGCATCCACGACGAGGCGGCGCTGCTCGCGGCGCTGAATTCGGGCCATATCGCGGGCGCGGGACTGGACGTGTGGGTGGACGAGCCGCCGCCGGTGGACCATCCGCTGCTCTCGCACCCGCTGGTGATCGCGACGCAGCACACGGCGGGCGTGACGAACGAGAGCCGCATGCGCATCGCGCGCTACGCGGTGGAGGCCTTCGCGGACATCGCCGCCGGCCGCCGCCCGCCGCGGGTGCAGAACCCACAGGTGCTGGACCGCTACCGCGCGCGCTGGGCGGCGCTCTACGGCCGCCAGCCGGAGTTCTGATCGCGGGAGGGCGGCGCCGCCTTCAGGCCGGGACGCCGGCGGCGCGCGCCTTCTCGACCAGCCAGTCGCGCGCCGCCAGCATGTCGTCGAGCGAGCCGAAGGCGTTCATGTAGCGGCCGCGATAGCCCTTGCCCTCGATGCGGCGGAACATGTCGCCGAAGTCGAAGTCGCCCTCGCCGGGGCGGAGGTGCTGCTCCTTGCCGTTGCGGAAGCAGTCGGCGAGGCGGACCTCCTGCACGCGCTCCCAGGGGATGCCCTCGACGAAGCCGGCGACACCCTCCGGCACCAGGTGGGCGTGGTTGGCGGTGAAGGAGAGGGCGAGGGCGGGCGAGGCGATGCGCTCGTAGTACCAGCGCCATTCCTCCAGGGTGTGGGCGAGGTAGTGGACCTCCGCGTCCGGCGGCTCCTTGTTGAGGTTCTCGAGCAGCAGGACGACGCCCTTGCCGTCGGCATAGGCGGCCATGCGCTTCAGGCGCTCGAGCCCGGCCTCCATGCGCATCGCGACGTCGGACGTGAAGTGGTAGCCGGCATGCACGACGATGCTGCCGGCGCCGAGCCGCGGCGCGATGTCGATATAGGCGCGCAGATAGGCGTCCGTCGCCTCCGAGAGCAGCGGCGAGTATTCCGCGACGTTCACCGCGGAGAGGGTGTGCAGGCCGAGATGGATGCCGTGCCGCTCCAGCGCGGCGCGGACTCCGGCGGCGCGCGCGTCGTCGAAGGTCGTGAAGGCGTTGGCGCCGGTGTCGAGCTGGATGTCGATGTGGCGCACGCCGTGGCGCGCGGCCCATTCGATCGCGTCCTCCAGCCGCAGCTTGCGGCCGATGTCCACGCCGATGCGGTCGCGAAGGGATTCCGCCATCACCCCGTCTCCTCCTCGATCGCGATCACCCGCGCCGGCGCCCCGTCCGCGCCCGGGCTGAGGCGGATCGGCAGGGCGACGACCAGGCAGCGCGGAGCGCGCAGTGCCCCCGTATTGCAGAGGTACTCGAACATGATGACGCCGCGCGCCAGCAGGCGGTGATGGGTGGCGTAGTCCTCCAGCGGCGGGCGCGGCGCGCCCGTGAGGAAGAAGCGGATCGGGTAGTCCTGCGGGAAGTCGAAGCCGACGGCCTTGATGCCACGCCCGTGGAGCCACTCCGCCGCCTCCGCGGTCATCCAGGGCGCGTCGGCCCAGAATTCGGGCGTGTCCAGGCTCCGGCGCTCGTCCCAGCGGGTCTTGAGGATGGCGATGTCGCCCTCGCGGAGATGCGCGCCGGCGGTGGCGATGCGGGCCTCCTCGATCGGGCTGTTCTCCGGCACGTCGGAGAGGTCGAGGACGGCGGCCTCGCCGATCGTCATTTCCGGCGTGATCGCGTCGGTCGTGAAGCCGTCGGGCAGGACGTGGCGTGGCGCGTCCATGTGGGTGAAGCCGTGCAGGTTCCATCCGGCCCAGGTGCCCTCGCTGCCGTCGCCGGCGGCATGGCTCTTGAGCAGGCGGCGATCCACCGGCCAGCGGAAATGGCCGGTGCGGACCGGGGTGGAGAGGTCGATGATGCGGCGGGGACGGGCCGGCATGGCTGCGCTCCCTCGTTGCGCGTCCGCTGAGGCTAGCGCGTGCCGGGGCTGCGATCCATCGTCCCGTTGGCCCGGGGCGCCGGCCCTCCGGCCGCCTCCGGCGGGCGGTAATGCTTTGAATCCGGGGCGATCTGCCCTATCTGACCGGCTTAAAGCCGCCGGGCCGCCCCCTCCTC
>JADGHI010000346.1 GCA_019689515.1 Acetobacteraceae bacterium
CGACATCTGCTCCAGCTCGGCGCTGCGCGCGACGCGTGCCCGCTTGCGCATCCCCGCCGTGTCCACGAGCCGCACCCGCCCGCCCGTCTCGTCCGTCCACTCCACGGCGACGGCGTCGCGCGTCAGGCCGGGCTCCGGCCCGGTGATCATCCGTTCCTCGCCGAGCAGCGCGTTGAGCAGCGTGGACTTGCCCGCGTTCGGCCGGCCGACGATGGCAAGGCGCAGCGGGCGTTCCTCGTCTCCCTCCGCGCGCTCGGCCTCCGCCTCGTCCACTTCCGGCAGCGCCTTGGCGATCGCCTCGTGCAGCATGCCGATCCCCTCGCCGTGTTCGGCCGAGATCGGGATCGGATCGCCGAGGCCGAGCTCGTAGGCCTCCATCGCCTGCTGCCCGCCGAGCCTCCCCTCGGCCTTGTTGGCCACCAGCAGCACCGGCTTGCGGCTGCGGCGCAGCCAATTGGCGAAGGCGCGGTCCGTCGGCGTGATCCCGGCGCGTGCGTCTACCACGAACAGCGCGACGTCCGCCTCGCGCAGCGCCGCCTCGGAGGAGGCGCGCATGCGCCCGAAGATCGTCTCCGGCGCCGCCTCCTCGAGCCCCGCGGTGTCCATGAGGCGCATGGCACGCCCGGCGATGGTCGCCTCCGCCTCCTTGCGGTCGCGCGTCACCCCGGGCGTGTCGTCCACGATGGCGAGGCGGCGCCCCACCAGCCGGTTGAACAGCGTGGACTTGCCGACATTCGGACGCCCGAGGATGGCGACAGTGGGTAGCCGGTTGCGGGTCATGGCGAAGGCCCAACGCGCCTTGGGCGCTTCAGGCTGAGGCGGCTCCGCGCAGCGCGACCAGGGTGGCGTCGTCGGTGGCGAGGTAGAGCGTCCCGCCGGCCACCGCCGGCGCCAAGGTGGCTCCGCCCGGCAGCCGCCGCCGCTCGATGATCCGGCCGTCCGTCGGCTCGACCACGACCATCTCGCTGCCGCTGCCGGCGACGAACAGCTTCCCTCCGGCCAGCACCGGCGCGCCCCAGGTCACCCGCGGCGGCTCGCGGCTCCCCTCCCGTGGGGGCCGGAGGTCGGTCACCCAGCGCACCCGGCCATCCTCTCCGCCGAGGGCGGCGAGCTCGCCGTCCCTGCTCAACAGGAAGAGCCAGTCGCCGGCGGACCAGGGCGCCTGGGTCCCGCCGACCTCGCGCTCCCAGAGCCGCCGGCCGGAGCGCAGGTCCACCGCGATCGAGAGGCCGCCCATGCCGACCGCGAAGACGCGGCCGCGGTCGAGGACCGGCAGGGCATGGATGCCCGCGATCTCGGCCAGGGTGCTGGTGCCCGCCGGGGCCAGCGATTCGGTCCACAGCACCCGCCCGTCCGAGGCCCGCAGCGCCGACAGCTCGCCGGACGGGAATCCGGCGACGACCACCTCGCCCTCGACGGCGGGCGCGGGCAGGCCGAGCGGCACGGCGGTGGTGGGGCTGGCGCGATGGGTCCACAGCCGGCGTCCGTCCTCGGTGGAGAGGGCGAGAAGCTGGTTCTCGATGGTCGGGATGAAGATCCGCCCCCCCACGACGGTCGGTGCGCCGCGCGTCGGTGCCGGCAGGCTGACGCGCCAGCGCACGCTGCCATCCGCCGGGTCCACCGCGAGCATCTCCGCGAGGCCGGAAGCGACGTACAGGGTTCCGCCCTCGAAGGCGACGCCGCCGCCCACCGCGCCGTCACGCTCCTCCCGCGGGCGGCTGTCGAGCCGCCAGCGCCGGCTGCCGGTCGCGGCGTCGAAGGCGGAGACGATCCCGACCGCATCCGCCACATAGACCGTGCCCTCGGCGACGATCGGCACGCCGGTGATGCGGCTGCGATAGCCCGTGCCGGAGCCGAAGGAGGACCGCCAGGCCTCGCGCAGCGCTCCCCCTCCGCCGTCGCCGCCGAGCGCGGGATGCCCCGGCGCATGGCTGGGCACGCCGCCCGCCTGCGGCCAGTCCGTGTTCGGCGTCGGCGGGGGGAGGGTCACGGTGCGCGACTGCATGCCCTCGTCCACCGAGAGGCCGCTGCGCTGCTCGGTGGTGAGCACCGTCAGGCGTTCGCCGGAGAGCGGCACCTTGCGCTCGCCGAAAATGTCATCGAGCCACTCGCAGCCGCCGAGCAGGCCGGCCGTGGCGCCGAGCAGCAGGGCGCGGCGGCCGGGCCCGCTGCCGACGGGAAGCGTCCTCCTCGGTGCGCGCATCAGCCGCCAAGCTCCGCGGCGATGCGGCCGGCCCGGCCGCGGACGCCTTGCGGCGCGGTGACGTCCTGGGCCAGGGCCTGGAGCATGCGTCGTGCCTCCTCACGTTCGCCGCGCTTCAGCGCGACCAGGGCGGCGACCTCCTGCGCGGAGGCGCGCCAGGGATTGCCGGGCTCGGTCAGCGGCGCGACGCGCGCGGCGAGCTGTGCCGGATCGGCGTTGGGTGCGTCGAGCGAATGCAGCACGAAGAGCAGCGCCGCGAGGTCGCGGTAGAGGGAATCCACTTCGGAATCGCGCGCGACCTGGTCCCAGAGGGCGAGGGCCGCGTCGCGGTCGCCCGTTTCGGCCTTGAGCGCGGCGGCGCGCAGGCGGGCGAGGGTGCGGTAGCCGCCGGCGGAGTCGCGCCCCAGCTCCGCGAATCGCTCACCCGCGGCCTTGAGGTCGGCGCCGGGCGCCGAGGCGTCGCGGTCCGCGGCGAGATAGGCGGCCGCCGCCGCCGTGACCTGGCGCTGGTGGTACCACGCCCAGCCCTGCCAGGCGCCGGCACCGAGCACCGCGAGCAGCGCCGCGCCGGCAACCACGCCGCCATAGCGCTTCCAGAACTGGGCGGCGCGTTCGGCGCGGAGATCCTCCTCGACTTCGTCGAAGATGTCGGGCAAGGGCAGCGACTCCAGGGAACGGCGCGGCGGACCATAGCCGGGCCTTGGCGGTGCGTTAAGCCCGGCGCGGTATCGATGACGCCATGCGCCGGTCCGTCACGCTCCTCGCCCTCCTCTGCCTCCTGCCGTTGCTGCTGCCCGGCTGTGCCGGCCTGGCATTCTGGGCGGCCGCCGAGGGGACGTCGGTGATGGTGTTCGACCGCTCGGTCACCGACGTCGTGGTCTCGGCGGTGAGCGGACGCGACTGCTCGATCGTGCGGCTGGACCGGGGCGAATCGTATTGCCGGCCGGAGGAGCAGCCGCCCGCGCGCCAGCCGGTCTGCACGCGCAGCCTCGGCGCGGTGGATTGCTGGCGCGCCGCGCCGCCGCATGCCTGGCCACCCTATCGCGGTGTGGCCGACGGGCCCGGTTCGCAGCCGACCGATGAGGCGGATGCGAACCGGGCACGGCGCTGGCCCGACCTCTTCTGAGGCGGCGAGCGCCTCCTACAAGGTGATCGGCCGCTCCGCGCCAAGGTCGAAGGCGGCCACGGCGCCGCGGCTCGGCTCCACGGCGATCAGCGCCACGGACGAGGGCGCGGTCCGGGCACCGCCGGAGGCGGGCAGCGGGCCGGCGAGGATGAGGTTCGAGGCTCCCGGCACCACCGCACTGACCTCCGCGATCGGGAGCGCAGTGTCCCACAGCACGCGACCTGCCGCGTCGAGGCGCGCAAGGCGCAGCAGTGCCGCCGTGGTGCCAGGCGCGGTGCGGTAGAGCAGCAGCCCGCTGGCACCGAGTGTGTCCTCGAAGCGAAACGCCACCGATTCGGACGCGTGGGGAAGCGCGAGGAAGCCGGCATCGAACAGGCCCTCCTTTGCCCCGGCGATCTCCACTGGCGTCAGACCGGACAGGCGTTCCACGCCTCCGGCGGCGGACGGCGAGGGAGCGGGAGCGCCCTGTCGGACGGCAGAGGCAGAGGAGGGCAGGGGCTGCTTCTGCCCGGCCTGCGCCCCCGATACCGGCGCCGCTGGCGCATTCCCGGGGACTCCCGCGCCGGGGGCGGTACGCTCGCCGGACCAGAGACGCATCGGCTCCGTGCGCTGCTGGCTGAACTCCAGCCGCACCATGGCCGTGCCCATCTCAAGATGAGACCGGGCGTCCCCATGGCGGGCGCGGACCAGGCCGAGCCAGCGCGTCCCCAGATTTAGTTCCGCGGCGCGGAAGGGGGGACTGCGCGTGGACCACACCGGGGCCGGATACCGTGCCGGAGGCAGCCCCAGTACCGCCGGAACGGGCCTGGACGTGGTGCCCGTCGCCGGCCCCGCGCTGGCCGTGAAGCGCCGCGGGTCGATCCGCAGGCGCGTCCCGTCCGTGGCGGTGACGAGGAGCCCGGCCGCGTCCATCTCGAAGGCACGGCGCGCCGTGGGCATCCGGCCCTGCAGGATCGGGTTTATCTCCCGCAGCCCTGGCGAATCGGCGAGCAGCCGTCCATCCACCGTCGAGGCGGCGCCGATCCCGCCGATGTGCAGCCAGACCGTGCCCGCCTGCTCGCCGAGAAGCGCCATGTCGGGGTTCTGCCCGCGACCCTGGGAGACGAGCGGGCTGACGAAGAGCGGGCGCAGGTCCGCCGCGGCGAAGCCTCGCAGCTCCACCCGCTCGCCCAGCTCCGGCGCGGACAGGGCGAGCGGCCCGGGGATCTCCTGTTCGGTGCGCCGGGCCAGCACCAGCAGCCGCTCCTCCTCGCCGATGCGGGTGCGCAGGAGGGGCGGGACGAGTTGCGGCGGCCCCAGGGTGAAGCCACGCGGATTGCTGCCGACCCACCACAGCGCGGCGCCGCCGGCCGCGGCGCCCCCCCCGACCCCGCCCCGCCCCGGCGGGCGATTTTAAAAAAAATGAGCTGGCCG
>JADGHI010000347.1 GCA_019689515.1 Acetobacteraceae bacterium
ACCCCACTCTGGGCCTGGGGCTCCTTCGTCGTGGCCGCCGCGATCGCCGCGCCGGTCCTCGCCGTCCTCGCCGCCGCGGCCGTGCCCGCCGGGGCCGTGCTGGCCCACATCGCCGGCACCACCCTGCCGGAGATGCTGGCCGATTCCTTCCTGCTCGCGCTGCTCGTCGGGCTGATGACCGCCTCGGCGGGCGCGGTTTCCGCCTGGCTCGTCACCGCCTTCGATTTCCGCGGCCGCGGCGTGCTGGAGGTGGCGCTGCTGCTGCCGCTCGCCATGCCGGCCTATGTCTGCGGCTACGCCTATGTCTGGCTGCTCGACGTCGCCGGCCCGGTGCAGACCGCGCTCCGCAACCTCACAGGGCTGCGCTGGGGCGAGTACTGGTTCCCCGAGATCCGCACCCTGCCCGGCGCCGCGCTGATGCTGGCGATGGTGCTCTATCCGTATGTGTACATGCTCTGCCGCGCCGCCTTCCTGCAGCAGAGCGTCTGCCTGATCGAGGCCTCGCGCACCCTCGGCCACGGGCTGGCGCGCACCTTCCTCCACGTCGCGCTGCCCCTCGCCCGGCCGGCGCTCGCAGGCGGAGTGGCGCTGGCGCTGATGGAAACCCTGGCCGATTTCGGCACCGTCCAGCACTTCGCGGTGCGCACCCTGACGACCGGGATCTACGAGGCCTGGTTCGGCCTCGGCGACCGCGGCGCCGCTTCGCAGCTTGCCGCCTGCCTGATGGGCCTGGTGGCGCTGCTCCTGCTGTTCGAGCGGCTGACGCGGGGCGGGCGGCGCTACCACCCGACGACGACCCGCCACCCGCCGATGCGGCCGGTGCCGCTGCGCGGGGCGAAGGCGGCTCTGGCGTTCCTCGCCTGCGCCATGCCGGTGCTGCTCGGCTTCGGCGTCCCGGCCTCGGCGCTGCTCTGGCTGGCGATCGAGACGGGCGACCCGCTCGCCCCGCCGCGCTTCATGCCCTTCGCGCTGAACTCCCTGACCTTCGCGGCGCTGACGGCGGCCTTGGCGGTGCCGCTCGCCGCCCTGCTCGCCTGGGCGCAGCGCCTGTACCCCTCCCCGCTCCGCGCGGCGGCGAACCGGGTGGCGGCCCTCGGCTACGCGGTGCCGGGCTCGGTGATCGCGGTGGGGACGCTGGTGCCGGCCGGGCTGCTCGACAACGCGCTCGATTCCTGGATGCGCGCGCGCTTCGGCATCTCCACCGGGCTGCTGCTCTCGGGCGGAATCGCGGCCCTGGTCTTCGCCTACCTGGTGCGCTTCCTCGCCGTCGCGCTGTCCTCGGTCGAATCGGGGCTGGCGCGGATCAGGCCCTCCCTCGCCGCCGCGGCGCGCGTCCTCGGCCGCGGCCCGGGCGGGGCGGTGCGCGAGGTCGAGCTGCCGCTGGCGCGCGGCGCGCTGCTCACCGCGGCGCTGCTGGTCTTCGTGGACACCATGAAGGAACTGCCGGCGACCCTGATCGTGCGGCCCTTCGACTTCGACACCCTCGCGGTGCGGGTCTACAGCCTCGCCGCCGATGAGCGACTGGCCGAGGCCAGCACCGCGGCATTGCTGATCGTCGCCGTCGGGCTCCTCCCGGTTGTGGTGCTGACACGAGTCATGCGCAACAACTGATCGTGACCGGCATGAGCACAACCCTAGCTGGCAAGCGGCTTTGGGAATGCAAGCACGTGCCGGACACGGGACTGTGAAATTCTGCCGGGCCTTAGCAACCTGCACGCGGGAGCGATTCGCGCCAAAGTCCGTCTGGTTCTCAGACCCGTTTCGATCCCGGCATCCCTCACAGCATGTCCGACTTCGCCACCCTGTTCGACACCGCCCAGCTTGCGCCGCTTGGGGCCTGCCTGCTGTGGCGACCGGAATTGCTGTGGCTGTCCGCAGGCCACGAGGCGGCTTCCGCCGTTGCGTCGGTGGCCCTCCTGGCGGCGCTGCTGGCTTATTTCCTCCGTCGGCGCGAGCCCGGCTTCCTGCTCCTCGCGGCGCTGCTCTCCGGCGTCCTGCTCGCCACATCGGCCGCGCACCTCGTGCGCCTCTGGACGCTCTGGCGGCCGGACCACGGCGCGGCGGGCCTCGTCACGACCGCCGCCGCCCTGCTCGCGCTGGCCGGCGCCCTCGCCCTGCGGCCCGCCCTGAGCAAGGCCCTGGCGCTGCCGAGCGCCACCGACCTGGCGCGCGAGGTGCGGTTCCGGCGCGACGCGGAGGCGCGCGCCCGGGAGTCGGAGGCGCGCCTTGCCAACCTGTTCGAGCACTTGGCGGATGCGGTCTTCGTCGTCGCGCTGCGCCCTGAGGGCGGCTTCGCCTACGAATCCGTCAACGCCGCCTTCGAGCGTATCTTCGGCGTTGAGCGAACTACGCTCCTGGGCCAGGGCCCGCGCGCCTGCCTTCCCGACGACGCGGCGGCCGCCATGGTCGAACGGCGCTACGCCGAGGCGCTGGCCGGCAACGCGCCCCTGGAATACGAGGCCAGCGGCTTCACCCGCACGGGCTACCGGCACTGGCATACCGTCCTGGTGCCCCTGCGCGGGTCCGACGGGCGGGTGGACCGGCTGCTCGGCAGCGTGCGCGACGTGACCGAGACCCGGCGCCTGCAGGCCGACCTGCAGGAGACCGCGCGTCTGGCGACCGTCGGCTCCATGTGCGCCGGCGTCGCGCACGAAATGAGTCAACCGGTGAACGTGATCGCCCTCTGGGCCGCCAATGCCCGGGCCTCGCTCGCGGCGAAGCGTGCGGATCCGGAACGGCTGGCCCGCGCCCTCGATGTGGTGCTGGACCAGAGCCGGCGCATCGGCACGCTGCTCGAGCGCATGCGCGAACTCACCCGCGACGACGGCGGGCCCTCCGGCGCCGCGCCTCACCTGTCGCCCGGGGGGCGGCATGCCGCTGTCGCGAGCGCCGCCAGGGCGGCCCCAGCGGAGTCCTTCGACGCCGCCGACGCAGTGGCCTCCGTCACCACGGTTGCCAGCCGGCAATACGCGATCGAGGAGACGGTGGAACTCACGCTCGATCGCCCGCCCGGCACCTTCCCCGTGCACGGGCAACGCGCCAAGCTGGAGCAGGCGCTGCTCCATCTCATCGCCAACGCGCATGACGCGGTGCTCGAGCGGCGCGCGCGCGAGCCGGATGCGCCGGCCCGGATCGCCGTGGCGCTGCGCGCCGATCATGCCGCCGGGGTGGTGGCGATCGCGGTGCGCGACACCGGCGGCGGCGTTCCCGAGTGGGCGCGCGGACGTGTCTTCGACCCCTTCTACACCACCAAGGAACCAGGGCGCGGCACCGGGCTGGGCCTTGCGATCGCCCAAGGGGTCGCGCGCAGCATGGGCGGGCGCCTGGAAACCTGGAACGAGGCATCGGGCACCAAGGAGGCCGGCGCGGTGTTCTGCCTGACCCTGCCTCTCGTATCGCCGGCGCCGGACGCGCCGAATCCGAGGCGGGTCGGCGCCGCCGTGGCCTGAGCGGAATGGCGGCGTCGGTTCCACCCAGGCCGGGCCCGGCCCGACCTGGCAGCGCTTCGGGGACGGCCGCGCGGGCGGCGGGCGACGACCCGCCCCGGATCCTCATCGCCGAGGACGAGCCGCTGGCGGCGATGGCGATCGAGGACCTGCTGATCGCCTCGGGCTATGCCGTCCTCGTCGCCGCTGACGGGCAGGAGGCGTTGGAGGCCGCCGGGCGCGGCGAGTCCTTCGACCTACTGCTGACCGACCTGCGGATGCCGCGGCTCGGCGGGCGGGAGCTGATTCAGCGCCTGCGCGCGGCGCGGCCCGACCTGCCCGTGGTGGTGATGACCGGCTACGCGCCGCCGGGCGGGGCGGACTCGCTGCGCCAGGATGCCGGCAACGGCGGGCCGCTGCTGCTCTTCACCAAGCCCATCGAGCCGGCCCTGCTGCTGGACGCGCTGGATCGGCTGGTGGGCCGGACGCGTTGAGGCTGGCCCCAGGCCGGTCGCCGTAGCGGCACGCGGCCGGCGGCACCGCTCCGCCGCGGCTGCGTGCTCATCCCACCCTGGGCGAGGGCCGGGACCGCCCGCCCTCCCACGCGGGACCCGGGCTTGCGATGGTGCGGTCCGACGCCATGCTGGACTGCGACGGCAGGCGGTGGGCGCGCACGCGGGCATTCCGGATGCGTTCGGACGGAGGACTGGGGAGACCATGGAGCGGGCTTCCGCGCCGCAGTCGGGACGACGGAGACGCATCACCAAGGCGCCGCCGCTGGCCAGCCGGGCGGTGCGTCGGATCGCGGGCTCGCTCGCCCTCGCCGCGGTCGCGCTGCTGCCCGGTTGCGGCGCCCTGGCGCCGCGCGCCGTCACCGTCGAGCAGCGCCTCGCCGCGCTCCCCACCAACGGGCTGACGACGCTGGAGCGCCCCGTCACGATCCGCTGGAACGACCACCTGGTCCCCTGGATCGAGGCCGAGACGGACCGCGACCTCGCCTTCGCCCTCGGCCTGGTGCACGGGCATCTGCGCGGGGCGCAGATCGCGCTGCTGCGCCTCGTCGCGCGCGGGCGCCTGTCCGAGGTCGCGGGCCCCTTCGCCACGGAGATCGACCACGCGCTCCGCATCCTCGACTACGGCCGCGCGGCGCCCGAGATCGAGCGGCGCTGGCCCGCGGAGACGCGCGCCTTCGTCGAGGCCTTCGTCGCCGGGCTGAACCACGCGACGCTGGCCGCGGCGCGCCGGCCGCCGCCGGAATTCGGGCTGCTCGGCCTGTCGCCCCGCCCCATCACCACCCCCGCCCGGCGGGCGGAA
>JADGHI010000348.1 GCA_019689515.1 Acetobacteraceae bacterium
CTCGATGAGCTGGAGGTAGCGGTCCACGCGCTCGAGCACCGGGTCGATGATCAGCGCCTCTCCCCCGCGGCGGCTGGCGAGGAGGTAGGTATAGGTGCAGGACACGGGGTCGAAGAGCTGACGGAAGATCATGGGGTGAGCTCCCTTGGTTCGGCGTTCTCGCGGCGCCGGTGGCGCCGCAGCATAGCCGATCCGCGCGCCGCTCGCCCGCCCATCCGCCTGCCCGCCAACGCCGCCGAGGGTTGCCGGCGTTCCGGTGGACCGGCAGAGTGTGGGGAAGGGGGCCGGGTCCATCGGCCGGCATTCCGCCGGTAAGTGGCGCGCGCTCCTCCGCCAACGCGGCGGCGCCGTCAGGATCACGAGGCCCGGCGCGGGCGAGCCTGTTTCGAATTCGGCAAAGAACGTCCAAGGACCGCGCCACGCCATGACCAGTCCCGCCCCCGGCTACGCCCACCTCTTCCGCAAGGGGACGCCCGAACCGGCGCCGCGCTGGGCCGGCTTCCCGAAGTACAACTTCATCGGCGGCCACAACGACCCGACGCGCGTCCCAGTCGAGGCGCTGGCCGAGACCGCCGCCGCCGCGCTGCGCCGCGAAGGGCAGAACCTCGCCCTCTACAACCTCGGCCACGGTCCGCTCGGGCATGCGGGGCTGCGCGAGGTGGTGGCGGACAAGCTCGCGCGCCATCGCGGCATCACGAACTGCACGCGTGAGGACGTGCTGATCACCTCTGGCTCGCTCCAGGGCCTCGACCTGGTCATGGACCTGCTGGTCGAGCCCGGCGACACCGTCCTCATGGAGGAGTTCACCTACAACGGCACCATCACGCGCGCGAGGAAGCGCGGGGCGACGATCGTCCCGGTGCCGCTGGACGAGGACGGGATGCGCATGGATGCGCTGGAGGGCATCCTGCAGGACCTGAAGGCGAGGGGGGTTACGCCGAAATTCATCTACACCATCCCCACCATCCAGAATCCCACCGGCTCGATCCTTCCGCTTGAGCGCCGGCACCGGATGATCGCGCTCGCGCGTGAACATGGCGTGCCGATCTTCGAGGACGAGTGCTACGCCGACCTGGTCTGGGCCGGGACCGAGGCGCCGCCGGCGCTCTATGCGCTCGACCCGGCGCAGGTGATCCATATCGGCTCCTTCTCCAAGACGCTCGCGCCGGCGCTGCGCGTGGCCTATGCGGTCGCGCCCTGGCCTGTGCTCTCCCGCCTCGTCGCGCTGAAGACCGATGCCGGCACCGGGGCGCTGGAGCAGATGCTCGTTGCCGAGTATTTCTCGCGCCACTTCGACAGCCATGTGGCGGGGCTGTGCGGCGTGCTGGAGGACAAGCTCGCCACCATGATGGACGCGGTGGCGCGCGAGTTCGGCAGCGCCGCCGAATGCTGGAGGCCGAAGGGCGGAATTTTCCTCTGGATCCGCCTGCCGGACTCGGTGGACGTGACGAAGCTCGTCCAGCCCGCCGCGGAACGCGGCATCGCCTTCAACCCCGGCCCGGAATGGGCCTGCGAGCCGGCGAGCGCGCGGTCGCAGCTCCGCCTCTGCTTCGCGTTGCCCTCGAAGGAGGAGATCCGCGAGGGGGTCGCGGCCTTCGCGCGGGTCTGTTTCGAACAGACCGGCATCCCGGAACAGAGCGGGAATGTGCGCCACCACCGCGGCTGATCCGGCCGCGCGGGGGTGGAAGCGTGCCGGCGGCGCGCTCAGCGCAGGGATTCGAAGTAGTTCGCCTTTTCCTTGAGCCGGACCTCCATCCGGACGAAGTCCAGGCCGCGGAAATCGGTGAAGGAGACCATCCCGACCACGATCCCGTCCCCGCCAATCACGGGCGTGTGCCGGAAGCCACCGCCTTGCATCAGCCGCAAGGCGTCGAGCGTGGCGGCTTCGGACCGGACGGTGCTTCGCTGCGGCGTTATGCCTCGGCGAGGGCGATGCGTTCGGCGTCGCGTCCCGCTCGGTAAAGATGGCGAGCAGCCGGCCCTCGCCGCCGGTCACGAGCACCGGGCCGACATGGCGTTTGCGCATCCGCTCGCGGGCGCGCCGTACGCTGCTATCCGACCGCTCGGAGAGGAGGACCTGATCCTGCACCATCTCGGTCACCAGTCGGTTGATTGCGTCGCGGCGCCCTCGCGGCCCGATGCGGCGGAGCATGGTACGGACCCGGGCAGGGTGGTGTGGTTGGCGTCCCCGTTCGCCGGGGCGAGCGCGGGCGCGGCGCTTACGGATTGAAAGAGCCGTAAAATCAGCGGGTTACGACGATCAGCGAACTTAATAAATCATATTAGTATTGCGCCATATGAATTTGTTTTTGCAATATTTTCTCGGATCGCGGTGTCTTGCCCGAATTGCGTTAAACGGACGCAGTGTGTGCGAAGCGGCCCTGTGTGCGCTCATGGGGCTCGGTGTCTTTCGGCGTCCATGGCCAACTGGAGAGGTTGATCATCCAAGAATGTTTCATATTCAGTTGATTGGAGGAATTTTGTTGAGTAAGAAATCAACATCCCTGAGGCCCGATGGGAAGAGGTGGCGGGACCGGGCGGAGGCCCGATATGCTGACGCGTCAGGACGAACCGGTGTCCGCTTACCCCGACGGACGAGCGCATGGCGAAGAGCGACGAGGACTGGGAAATCCCCGATGAGTTCCAGCCGGACCCGGCGGAGTGGTCTTTCCCCCTGGACGGCACGCTTGCCGCGATCGTCGGGCTGAAGTCGCTCGTGCCGGAGGACGCCTTCACCGCCCGTGGCCTCGGCACGGAGCGCCAGGGCAGCGGCGTCCTGATCCGCGCGGACGGGCTGGTGCTGACCATCGGCTACCTGGTCGCCGAGGCCGAGACGATCTGGCTCACCGCGGCAAACGGGCGCGTCGTGCCGGGGCATGCGCTCGCCTTCGACCACGAGAGCGGATTCGGCCTGGTGCAGGCGCTCGGCCGTCTCGACGGCATCCAACCGCTGGAACTGGGCGATGCGAAGCGGGTGCGGCCCGGTGAGCGGGTGCTGCTCGCCGCCGCCGGCGGGCGCACGCGGACCGTCGCCTGCGTCATCGCCGCGCGGCAGCCCTTCGCGGGCTACTGGGAGTATGCGCTGGACGACGCCTTCTACACCGCCCCCGCCCACCCCTCCTGGGGCGGGGCAGGGCTGATCGGCGAGGATGGCAAGCTGCTCGGCATCGGTTCGCTGATCCTGCAGAGGCGCGATCAGAGGGGGCGCAACCTCGACCTCAACATGGTCGTGCCGGTCAGCGGCCTGATACCGATCCTGGACGATCTGCTGGCCTACGGCCGGGTAAACCGTCCGGCGCGGCCGTGGCTGGGACTCTACGCGACCGAGGACGAGGAAGGGGTGGTGGCGGTCTCGGTCGCGCCGGGAGGGCCGTCGGAGCAGGCGGGAGTCCGCCAGGGCGACCGGCTGGTCGCGGTCGGCGACACACGTGTCGAGGATCTGGCTGGGCTGTGGCGCGCGGTCTGGGACTGCGGCGTGGCTGGCGTGCGGGTGCCGCTCACGGTGCTGCGCGACGGTCGGCGGCGCGAGTTGATGGTCGAATCCGCCGACCGGCGGCGCTTCCTCAAGGCGCCCCGCCTGCACTGAGCCACCTTCTTCGGGCGGGCGCGGCCACCCTCGTGGCCGTCCGCGCCCGGCCGGGTCAGCTACGCCCGATCCGGGTCCAGCGGGCGGTCGGCCCGATGTCCACGTGCACGAACCGGTTGTAAAGCCCGATTCCCATCATCCCGAGCCGCTGGGAGATCGAATGGGCGGCGAGCGCCAGGTCGAGCGGCGCGATCCCGCGCATCGCTATGTCCGCCGCCATGCCGTGAAGGTGGTAGCTGCGCGGCGAGGCGCCCTCGCCGATCGAGGCGTTGGTGCGCGGGGTCCGATAGCCTGAATGCAGGTTGATCGGCCGATCGAAGCCGAAGCTCTCCTGCAAGATGGCGAGGAGCTCGATCAGCATCGGCGGCAACGGCCCCGGCACGTTCTCGCGGACATCGCGGAACAGGTGCTGCAGGCGTGCGAGGGCGTTGAGATCGTACCCGCCATCCGCCCGCTTGTAGGTGGTGGCGAGCTCCTCGTTCCGCTGGTTGACCACCCAGAGCAGTTGCTGCGTCGGGCGGGCACGGGCCGGCGAGGGGGGAGGCAGGCCGACCGCGCCAGCCGCGGCGGCGATGAGCACCTGGCGTCGGGATGGGTTCCTCATGATGCCGCGCATTATGCACCGTTTCGCGGACGGGTGCGCGAATTTCTTTACGACCACTCAACCGATGGCATCAGAGGCCCTGGACGATCGGTCCACCGAACCCGCGCTCCGCGGGTGAAACCCGAAGTGGCCGCACTGGCCGGCCGCGGAAGGCGGAGCTGACGGACGCGCATGGCGCGTCGTCAATGCAGGCCGGCACTCAGCCGCCAGCCGGCTACCGCGTCAGTCCCAGCCACGACCCCGCCCGACCGGGTCGTCCGGGTCATTGTCGGTGACCTGGCGCTCCCGCCGCTGATTGCCGCTCGCCCTGCCATGGCCCTGCCCGACCGGGTCATTTGGATCCGAGGCCGAAAAACCGCCGATGCTGCGCTGTCCCGGCCGGCTACTGCGACCGCGGCCCGGTGGATCGTTCGGATCAGAGTCGGATGACCCCGGGCCACCGCGACCACGGCCGGGAGGGTCGTTCGGGTCGGAATCGGTTATGCCGCTCCCCCGACGGCTGCGGCCTGGCGGATCGTTTGGATCAGAGTCGGATGACCCCGAGC
>JADGHI010000349.1 GCA_019689515.1 Acetobacteraceae bacterium
CCGGGGGGAAGGATCGTCGGCGGTGGGGGGGGCGTTCGACCGGGCGTAGGCAAGGATTTGAGGCGATCCACGGCCATCCCGGGCCATTCCTGATGGACGCCACCGTTTCCTTGCCGCATCTCACCATGGTCGCCGGGCCGGGGATGCTCCCCGGCGCTGGTAGGGAGAGGACGGACGGAACCATGAACAGCATTCCGACGAAAAGTAGCGCCCCGGGGAAATTCGACACGCGCTGGCCGTGCATCCGCGACCAGGTGAGCCCCGAGGAATGGCAGGCGCGGCTCGACCTCGCCGCCTGCTACCGCCTGGTCGATGCCTACGGCATGACCGACCTGATCTACAACCACATCACCCTGCGTATCCCGGGCACCGAGCATCTGCTGATCAACCTGTACGGCCTGCTGTACAAGGAGATCACCGCGAGCAGCCTGGTGAAGATCGACGTCGAGGGGAACATCATCTGGAAGCCGGATACCGACTACGGCATCAACAAGTCCGGCTACGTGATCCATGGCGCCATCCACAAGGCGCGGCCGGATGTGCAGGCGGTGATCCACACCCACACCCGCGCCGGCATGGCGGTCTCGGCGATGAAGTGCGGGCTGCTGCCGCTGACGCAGACCGCGATGCGCTTCGTCGGCCACATCGGCTACCACGACTATGAAGGCCCGGCGATCGACCTGGCGGAGCGCGAGCGGCTGGTCCGCGACCTCGGCCCGCATGACGCGATGATCCTCCGCAACCACGGGCTGCTGACCTGCGGCGCGACCATCCAGCAGGCCTTCAACACGATGTATCAGCTCGAGCTCTCCTGCCGCGCCCAGGTGGACGCGATGGCGGCGCGCACCGAGCTCGTCATCCCCTCGGCCGAGGTGCTGGAGCGAACCGCGCATCTCTACCAGCCCGGCACCCGCCGGCCCTACGGCGTGCTGGAGTGGCATGCGATGCTGCGGCTGCTGGAGGCGGAGCAGAAGAACTCCGGCTATCCGCCCTACTGGGTCTGAGCGATGCGCGACCGGAGGGAGGAACGCGGAATGCCCCGAGGCGCTGTCGCGCCTCGCGGTGCCGGCCGGCGCCGCCTGCTGCTCACGGGCGTCGCCATGCCGCTGCTGATGGCGCAGGGGCGGCCCGGGCCAAGACCCGGCGGCTGGCCCACGCGGCCGATCCGCTTCATCGTGCCCTTCGCTGCCGGCGGCAACGCCGACATCACCGCGCGGCTCTTCGCCAGCCACATCTCGCCGCGGCTTGGCCAGCCGATCGTCGTGGAGAACCGCAGCGGTGCGACCGGCGCCATCGGCAGCGAATTCGTGGCCAGGTCCCAGCCGGACGGCTACACGCTGCTGATCGGCAGCCCCGGCTCCATCATCAATGGCCCGCTGCTGCAACTGCACCCGCGCTACGACCCGATCGCCGACTTCACGCCGATCGCCTTGCTTGGCCAGGTGCCGATGGTGATCATCGTCCGGCCAGGACTGCCGGTGCACAGCCTCGGGGAGCTGGTGTCCTATTCCAAGACGCGGCGGCAGGGCGTGACGATCGGCACCTCCGGCATCGGTGGGGCGAATCACCTGCCGCTCGAGCTCTTCAAGGCGGCCACCGGCGCCAACCTAGTGCATGTGCCCTATCGCGGCGGCGGCGCCACCCTGCCCGACTTCGTTGCCGGCAATGTGGACGGCGTGCTGATCGAGCTGCCGAGCGTGCTGGACCTGCATCGCCAGGGGCGCGGCCGCATCCTTGGCATCGCCTCGGCGCACCGGTCGGCGCTGGTGCCAGAGGTGCCGACCTTCATCGAGTTCGGCCTGCAGGATTTCCTGGCCTCCTCCTTCGTCGGTCTGTTCGCCCCGGCGGGGACGCCGGCGGAGATCATCGAGACGCTGCAGGCGGCGCTGGCGGAGGCGGTGAAGGAAACGGAGGTGCAGGAGCGCCTTGCCTCCTTCGGCGCCGATCCCCCGACGGCAGAGGAACTGACGACGGCGGGCGTGGCCGCCTTCCTGCAGCAGGAGCTTGCGAAGGCGCGGCGCGCCATCGCCATCGCCGGCCTGAAGCCGGAATAGCGCGAAAGATTGTTCCCGTGCGGGTGACCGTCGGGACGGAAGCGCGCCCCGGGCTTGAAAGTGGGGCGGCCCGGGGCCCTGGTCCTACGGAACCGGAAATGCGGGCGGCGGGCGGAGCTGCTGCCACCTCGCACGCATCGGCATCCCGAGCCGTGTCGCGACGGGGGCACAAACGAAAACCGCCGGCCCGGCCTCGCGGCCTGCCGGCGGTTTCGGGCGACGATGACGTGAAGGCGGCGGCACCCGATGCGCCGCGCGCGCCTCAGTCCGCGGCGAGGGGCATGCGGTTGCGGTTCAGCGCGGCCTGCACGTGGTCCTCCGCCATGTCCACGATCTGCGCGGTCTGCTCCGGCGTGAAGATGTGGCCAGCGCCCGGCAGCACGCGGTAGTCGAGGCTGATGCCCTTTTGCGTGTTCAGCTTCTCGACCAGCTTCCGCACGCTCCCCTCCGGCACCAGCTCGTCCTCGGCGCCGTGCACGACGAGACCGTTGCAGGGGCAGGGGGCCAGGAAGCCGAAATCGTAGTGCGAGGCAGGCAGGGCGACCGACACGAAGCCGCCCATCTCCGGCCGGCGCATCAGGAGCTGCATGCCGACATAGGCGCCGAAGGAGTAGCCCGCGACCCAGAGCGAGGACGCGCTCGGGTTGACCGCCTGCAGGAAGTCGAGCGCCGCCGCAGCGTCCGAGATCTCGCCGATGCCGCCGTCGTAGCGCCCCTGGCTGCGGCCGACGCCGCGGAAGTTGAAGCGCAGCACCGAGAAGCCCATGTCGCGGAAGCGCTCGAACAGCGCGTGCACCACGCGGTTGTTCATCGTCCCGCCGTGCAGCGGGTGGGGATGCAGGACGAGCGCTACCGGCGCGTTGGGCAGCTTCGAATGGTGGTAACGGCCCTCGAGCCGGCCGTCGGGTCCGGCGAACATCACTTCTGGCATCGTCGCGTCGCGTCCGGTTCTCTCTCTAACGTCGGCGCGCGCCGGCAGTGCCCGGAAGCGTCGGCGAGGACCCGCCTCGCCCCGCCATCGCTCCGGACTCCCAGGCGCGCCATCGCCTGGTTGGGGAACCCTGAAGGCAGATCCGGTGCGCATAGGCGGCCCCGGCAAGCCGATGGCGGCGTGCGCGGCCCGTCCGCTTCCCCGTTCCGGCACGGCCGGCCCCGCGAGCGGATCCCGATCGGGGCTTTCCCTCGATCGGCGCCGCTCGGGCCGGGCCGTGTCCGGCCCGGAACCGACCGCCGCAATGTTGACTGGCCAACTCGGAAAAGCCTAATTTCCGCCTGCGACGCAGATCACGCCGCTGTTCGCCGGCCAGGGGTCACATGCTTCGGTCGCACCGAGATCGCCCCCGGGGCAGGTTCCCGTCCCCGAGGGTCCGGGGAATATAGGGAGCCGTGCGCGGTTTTCATAACGGATTCAAGGTATGACGCTCATTTGGGTGTGCATGGCAGCATTGCCCCGGCCGGCCGCCAGCGGAGGCGGGTGGGCATGAGGCTCTCCACCCGCGGGCGCTACGCGGTCATGGCGCTGGCCGAAATGGCCGCGCGGGAGATGGCAGCGCGCGGCCGGGAGCAGGGATCGTCGCCGGCGCCGGTCTGCCTGGCGGATATCGCCTCGGCCCAGCAACTGTCGGTCGCCTATCTGGAGCAGCTCTTCGCGAAGCTTCGGCGTGCCGGCCTGGTGGCCTCGGCGCGTGGTCCCGGCGGGGGCTACCGGCTCGCCCTGCCGCCGGACGCCATCCCGATCGCGGCGGTCGTGGATGCGGTGGAGGAGCCGATCACCGCCACGCGCTGCGAGGCCGGCAGCCCCGGCTGCCTCGGATCCGGCCAGCGTTGCCGCACCCACGACCTCTGGCACGAGCTCGGCGAGCAGATCCGGCAATTCCTCGCCGGCGTGACCCTGGAGGACGTGGTGCGCGACCGGGTCATCGGCCGCGCCGCCCCGCCGCTGCCGCCTCAACCTCTCGAAACGCCGCCGGAGGCCGAGGCTGCCGCGGCCGTCGTCATTGCCGGCGAAGGGTAGTGGCGATGGCACGCGGGCCTGTCGGCGGACCGGCGGATCCGGCGGCCGAGGCCTATCTCGACGCAAACGCGACCGAACCGATCCGCCCCGCCGCGCGGGAGGCCGTGGTCGCTGCCCTCGACCTGGTCGGCAACCCCTCCTCAGTCCACGGCGCAGGCCGGGCAGCGAGGCGGCTGCTGGAGGCGGCGCGGGAGAAGGTGGCTGCGCGCTTCGGCGCTCGGCCGGCCGAGGTGGTGTTCACCTCGGGCGGAACGGAGGCGAACGCGCTGGCGATCCACGGGCTCGCCGCCGCCGCCGGGCGCCGCCGCCGCTTGCTCGTGGGCGCGACCGAGCATCCCTCGGTGTGGGCCGCAGCCCGTGCCGCGGCGGGTGAGGACGGGACGGTCGAGACGGTGCCGGTGCGGAACGACGGCCAGGTGGACCTGGATGCGCTCGCCGCGCTGCTCGCCGCGGCGCCGGAAGCCCTGGTCTGCCTGATGGCGGCGAACAACGAGACCGGCGTGCTGCATCCGCTCGCCGAGGTGGCCGCGCTGTGCCGGCGGCACGGGGCGCTGCTGCATGTGGATGCGGTGCAGGCGGCGGGGCGGGTGCCGGTCTCGCTCGCCGGGATCGGGGCCGACAGCCTGGCGCTGTCGGGCCACAAGCTCGGCGGGCCGAAGGGGGC
>JADGHI010000350.1 GCA_019689515.1 Acetobacteraceae bacterium
TTGTTGTGTTTAACACACAGGCTGCTCCGCGCGTCAGCGGCTTGAACTTGATGCGGTGCGGCTGGGCGGCCTCGGCGCCGAGGCGGCGTCGCTTGTCCTCCTCGTAGGCCTGGTAGTTGCCCTGGAACCAGACGACCTGCGAATCCCCCTCGAAGGCGAGGATGTGGGTCGCGATGCGGTCCAGGAACCAACGGTCGTGGCTGATGACCACCGCGCAGCCGGCGAAGTCGATCAGCGCCTCCTCCAGCGCCCTCAGCGTGTCCACGTCGAGGTCGTTGGTCGGTTCGTCGAGCAGGATCACGTTGGCGCCCGACTTCAGCACCTTGGCCAGGTGCACGCGGTTGCGCTCGCCGCCCGAGAGCACGCCGACCTTCTTCTGCTGATCCGGACCCTTGAAGTTGAACGCCGCAACATAGGCGCGCGACTGCACCGTGCGCCGGCCAAGCTGGATCGTGTCCTGGCCGCCCGAGATCTCCTCCCAGACGGAGCTGTCGGCGTTCAGCGTGTCGCGGCTCTGGTCCACATAGCCGAGCACGACGGTGTCGCCGATGCGCAGGCTGCCGGAATCGGGCTGCTCCTGGCCGGTGATCATGCGGAACAGCGTGGTCTTGCCGGCGCCGTTCGGGCCGATCACGCCGACGATGCCGCCCGGGGGCAGCTTGAAGGAGAGGTCGTCGATCAGCAGGCGGTTGCCGTAGCCCTTGCGCAGGTTCTCGGCCTCGATGACGAGGCTGCCGAGGCGCGGGCCGGGCGGGATGATGATCTCCGCCGTTTCGGGCCCCTTCTCGTTGGCCTTGGCGAGCAGCTCCTCATAGGCCCGGATGCGTGCCTGGGACTTGGCCTGGCGCGCGCGGGGGCTGGAGGCGATCCACTCCCGCTCCTCGGCGAGGGCGCGCTGGCGGGCGCTCTCCTCGCGCTCCTCCTGCTGCAGGCGCTTGCGCTTCTGCTCCAGCCAGGAGGAGTAGTTGCCCTGGTAGGGGATGCCGCGGCCGCGGTCGATCTCCAGGATCCAGCCGGTGACGTTGTCGAGGAAGTAGCGGTCGTGGGTGACGACCAGCACCGCGCCCGGATACTCGCGCAGCGTGCGCTCCAGCCAGGCGACGCTCTCGGCGTCGAGGTGGTTGGTCGGCTCGTCAAGCAGCAGCAGGTCCGGCTTCTCGAGCAGCAGCTTGCAGAGCGCGACGCGCCGCCGCTCGCCGCCGGAGAGGTGCGTCACCGGGCTGTCCGCCGGCGGGCAGCGGAGCGCGTCGAGGGCGATCTCCACCGTGCGGTCGATTTCCCAGCCATTCGCGGCGTCGATGCGCTCCTGCAGCTCGGCCTGCTCGGCGAGGAGGGTGTTCATCTCCTCGTCCGACATGGGCTCCGCGAATTTCGCGCTGATCTCGTTGAAGCGCGCGAGGTCGGCCTGCAGCTGGGCGAAGGCGCCCATGACGTTCTCGCCGACGGTCTTGTCCGGGTCGAGCTGCGGTTCCTGCGGCAGGTAGCCGACGCGGGCGCCGTCGGCGGCCCAGGCCTCGCCGCCGAAATCCTTGTCGATGCCCGCCATGATGCGCAGCAGCGTGGACTTGCCGGCGCCGTTCGGGCCGAGCACGCCGATCTTGGCATCGGGGAAGAAGGAGAGGGTGATCCCTTTGAAGACCTCACGCCCGCCCGGATAGGCTTTGGTGAGGTTCTTCATGACGTAGACGTACTGATAGGCGGCCATGGCGCGGGAGGACCTGACGGATTGAGGGGGATCGGGCCGCGGTTCTACCGGCATGGCCCGGCTGAGCCAAGGCGGACCGGCGTTCGATCGCCGCCGGCCGCCTGTTGGCGGGGCATGGGCCCGGCAGGATTCGAACCTGCAACCAAGCCGTTATGAGCGGCCCGCTCTGACCGTTGAGCTACAGGCCCGGCGCAAGGTGGCACCGCCGCCATGCATGGCGCGCAGGCAGCGACCTGGCAAGGCAGCGGGCGTGCCGCCGCCACTGCTGGGGTTTCACCCCCGCCGCACCACGTACTGCCCCGCCTCCAGCCCCGCGACGATGGCGTTGCCCTGGGCGGCGTCGCGCACCTCGACCATCAGCTCAAGCTCGGCCGACTGGACCGAGGGCGCGGCGAACAGGCGCTGGTGCGAAACCTCGATCACGTTGCCGCCCGCCGCGGCAACGCGCGTGGCGATGTCCGCCAGCACGCCCGGGCGGTCCGGGATGTCGAGATGCAGGCGCAGCAGCCGGCCGTCGCGCAGCAGGTTGCGCAGCAGGACATTGGCGAGGATGCGGGAGTCGATGTTGCCGCCGCAGACCGCGACGCCGACCGCCTTGCCGGCGAAGCGCTCCGGGAAGGCGAGCACCGCGGCGAGGCCCGCGGCGCCCGCGCCCTCCGCCACCACCTTCGCCTCCTCGACCAGCATGGCGATCGCCTGTTCGACCGCACGCTCCGGCACCACCAGCACCTCGACGCCGAGGCGCCGCAGCATGGCGAGCGGCATCTCGCCGACGTCGCGCACGGCGATGCCCTCGGCGATGGTGGGGCCGCCGACCTGCACGGGCCGCCCGGCGAGACGCTGGGCCATGGCGGGATAGCCTTCGACCTCGACGCCGAAGACCGGCAGCCCGGGCCGCAGCTCCGCGGCCGCGGCGGCGCAGCCGGCAACCAGGCCGCCGCCGCCGACCGGGATTGCCAGCGCCTCGATCTCCGGCGCGTCCTCGAGCATCTCGAGGGCGAGGGTGCCCTGTCCGGCGATCACCGCCGGGTCGTCATAGGGATGGACGAAGGTGAGGCCCTCGCGCAGCGCCAGCTCATGTGCATGCGCCGCCGCCTCCGCCAGCGTGTCGCCGTGCAGCACGACCCGCGCGCCCCAGGCCTCGGTGCGCGTGACCTTGGTGGCGGGGGTGAAGCGCGGCATCACGATGGTCGCGGCGATGCCGAGCCGCTGCGCGTGCCGCGCCACCGCCTGGGCGTGGTTGCCGGCCGACATGGCGATCACGCCCGCGGCCCGCTCGCGCGCGCTCAGCAGCGCGAGGCGGTTGGCGGCGCCGCGCTCCTTGAAGGCGCCCGTCGCCTGGAGGTTGTCGAGCTTGAGGAAGACGCGGCAGCCGACGGCGCGCGAGAGGGTGCCGCACTCGATGGTCGGCGTGCGCCGCACGGCGCCCCGGATGCGCTCCGCGGCGGCGTGCAGCTCGGCGAGGCCAATGGGCGGCGGCGGGGCGGGCGGCTCAGCCGGCACGCCCAGGGCGAGACCACGATGCGGCACGGGCGGGGCGGCGGCTCAGCCGAACTGAACGTCCGCGATCTCGTAGGCGCGGGCGCCGCCGGGCGCCGGCACCTCGACCGACTCGCCGACCTTGCGGCCGATCAGCGCCTTGGCGAGCGGGGAGCTGATGGAGATCGAGCCCTCCTTCATGTCGGCCTCGTAGGCGCCGACGATCCGGTAGGTCTTCTGCTCCTCCGTCTCCTCGTCGATCAGCGTCACTCGCGCGCCGAACTTCACCTGGTCGCCGGAGAGGCGCGAGACGTCGATCACCTCGGCGGAGGCGATGATGCCCTCGAGCTCGGCGATGCGGCCCTCGATGAAGGACTGGCGCTCGCGCGCGGCGTGGTACTCGGCGTTCTCGGAAAGATCGCCATGCGCGCGTGCCTCGGCGATGGCGCGGATGATCGCCGGGCGTGCCTCGCTCCGGAGGTGCTTCAGCTCCTCCTCGAGGCGCGCAAGACCTTCCGCGGTCATGGGAATCTTCTGCACGACGCTACGCCCTTCCTTGAAGCCCGTGATTGCCCCCCGTCGGCCCGGGTCCCGGTGCCTGTCGGGCTTCTCTTGCCGCGGGGGGAATGGTTGTGCGGAGTGGGCGACCGGCGCCGTCCGGGGCCCGATGCCGCCGGCGGTGGCCTCGCCCGATCCGCTCAGAACGAACGGGAAAAATAGGCCTGGAGCGGCGCCACATCAAGGGTCCCGGCCCTGAGCGCGGCGATCGCGTGGACCGCCGCCCGGGCCCCGGCGATGGTGGTGAAGTGGGGGATGCCGTGCGTCAAGGCGCCGCGGCGGATGTCGAAGCTGTCCGACACGCTCTGCCCGCCCATGGTCGTGTTGATGACGATCTGGACCTCGCCGGACTTGATCGCGTCCACGCAGTGGGGGCGGCCCTCCAGCACCTTGTTGACGACGGTGCAGGGCAGCCCGGCCTCGCGCAGGCGCGCCGCCGTGCCGCGCGTCGCGAGCAGGCCGAAGCCCATCTCGTGCAGACGCCGGGCGAGCGAGACGGCCGCGGTCTTGTCGCCGTCCCTGACCGAGAGGAAGGCCGTGCCCTCAAGCGGCAGCCGCACCCCGGCGCCGAGCTGGGCCTTGGCGAAGGCGCGCTCGAAGGAATGGTCGAGGCCCATCACCTCGCCGGTGGACTTCATCTCGGGGCCGAGGATGACGTCCACGTTCGGGAAGCGGTTGAAGGGGAAGACCGCCTCCTTCACCGCCACATGCGGGGCGATGGCGGCGTCGTCGAGGTCGAACTCGCGGAGCAGCGCGCCGGCCATGACGCGGGCGCCGATCTTGGCGACCGGCACGCCCGTGGCCTTGGCGACGAAGGGGACGGTGCGGGAGGCGCGGGGGTTCACCTCCAGGACGTAGATCTCGCCGTCCTTGACCGCGTACTGCACGTTCATCAGGCCCTGGACCTTGAGGGCCTTCGCCATCGCCTCCGTCTCGGCCTTGAGCTCGGTGACGATCGCGGGCGGGAGCGAGTAG
>JADGHI010000351.1 GCA_019689515.1 Acetobacteraceae bacterium
GTGATCAGGGCGACGAGGGTCCGCCCGCCGACCCGCGCCGCCGCCACCCCCTCCCAGTTGTCGGTCGGCCAGGGCGGTTCGAGGCGGAGCAGCGTTTCGCCCTCCAGCACCAGCCCCGGATGCGGCGCGGCCAGCGCGCCGGGCGGGATGCGCACGAGGCGTGCGCGGAAGCCGCGGAAGAGGGAGAAGCTGCGCTCCAGCACCAGCGCGCCGCCATCGGGCAGGGGAGCGGCGTCGGAGGGATCGAGTCCCGGCCCGCCGGGCCGGTAGGCGATCGGCACCCACCGGCCGGGGCGGCCGATCCAGGCGCGGCGCAGATCGGGCGATCCCGGCGGGGAAAGGGCCTCGGTGATGGCGAGCCAGCGCCCGTCCGTCAGCACCGCCAGCGCCTCCAGCGCGCCGTTGCGCGGTGCGCGTTCCAGGCCGGGCGGCGCCGCGACATAGGCGGCCGGGCCGTCGAGCCGGCGATAGGCGCGGATCCGGTGCCATCGCTCGAAGCCGACGAGCCAGGTACCGTCCGGCAGTCGGGCGAGGGCCTCCGCATCCGCCGCATAGCCGCGCGGCAGGGGCGCGCCGCTGCCGTCGCGCAGCCTGCCCGTGCGGAGATCGGCGAGCCCCAGGGGCGCCCAATCGTCCTCCCGCAGCACCAGGCGCCCGGTGAGGAAGCGGCCGATGTCGCTGATGGCGGTGAGCCGCAGGCGCTCATCCAGATGCAGGCCGGAGAAGCTGCCGAACCCGATCGCCGTGGTGTTGAGCACCAGGCCGCCGAGCGGGCGCAGCACCGCGGTGCTTCCGGCGGCGGCGCCATCCTGTGGCGGCGTATTCGAGGGCAACGGGAAGGGCGTGGCGAAACCACGCACCACCGCAGGCGCGCCCGGCGGCGCCTCGGCCGCGCCGGGAGAGGGGAGGGCGAGGGCGGCCGCGAGGGAAAGACAGAAGGTGCGCCGGCCGCCGAGGGCGGGCGCCGGCGCCACGCCGCCTCTTCCCCGCTCGCGCGGTGCCGTCAGGCGACCAGCGGCGCGCGCTCGGTCGCGGCGCGCTGCCAGGCCTCCGCCGCGTCCTCGTCGAACAGCTCGGCGAGCTTCTTCATCATCGTCCCGCCGAGCTCCTCGGCGTCCACGATGGTGACGGCGCGGCGGTAGTAGCGGGTCACGTCATGGCCGATGCCGATGGCGATCAGCTCGACCAGGCCGCGGCTCTCGATGTCGTGGATCACCTTGCGCAGGTGCCGCTCAAGGTAGTTGCCGGGATTCACGCTGAGCGTCGAATCGTCCACCGGCGCGCCGTCGGAGATCACCATCAGGATGCGCCGGTGCTCCGGGCGGACGACCAGGCGCCGGTACGCCCATTCCAGCGCCTCGCCGTCGATGTTCTCCTTGAGCAGCCCCTCGCGCAGCATCAGGCCCAGATTCTTGCGCGCGCGGCGCCAGGGCGCGTCCGCCGCCTTGTAGATGACGTGGCGCAGGTCGTTCAGCCGGCCCGGATTGCGCGGCTTGCCGTCCTGCACCCATTTCTCGCGGCTCTGCCCGCCCTTCCAGGCGCGGGTGGTGAAGCCGAGGATCTCCACCTTCACGCCGCAGCGCTCCAGCGTCCGCGCGAGGATGTCGGAGCACATGGCGGCGACGGTGATCGGCCGGCCGCGCATGGAGCCGGAATTGTCGATCAGCAGCGTCACCACGGTGTCGCGGAAGTCCGCCTCGCGCTCGCGCTTGTAGGAGAGCGAGTGCATCGGGTTGGCGACGACGCGGGCGAGGCGCGCGACGTCGAGCAGCCCTTCCTCCAGGTCGAACTCCCAGGCCCGCTGCTGCTGCGCGAGCAGGCGCCGCTGCAGGCGGTTGGCGAGCTTCGACACCACCCCTTGCAGGTGCGAGAGCTGCTGGTCGAGCTGCTGACGCAGGCGGGACAGCTCCTCCGCGTCGCAGAGGTCGTCGGCGGCGACCTCCTCGTCGAACTGCTTGGTGTAGGCGCGGTAGAGGGTGCTGTCGTCGATCTGCGGCACCTCGCGGCGCTGCTGCGGGCCGCCCGGGCGCTCGTCGCCGTCGGCGGCGGCGCCTTCCTCCTCGCCCTCCTGCGTCTCGTCCTCGGCGGCCTCGCCCTGCATCGCCTCGGGCTGGGCGCCGAGCATCTGCTCGCTGTCCTGCGCGCGGCTCTCGCCCTCGGCGGACTGGTCCTGCTGGGGGGTGGACTCCTCGCCCTCCTCGCCTTCTTCCTGGTCCTCCGCCTCGGCCTCGACCTCGGCCTCCGCCAGGTCGAGCGCGGCGAGCAGCTTGCGGGCGGCGCGCGCGAAGCGCTCCTGGTCATCCTGCCAGCGCGCCATGTCCTCGAGAGCCGCCTCGGCCTCCTCGCCGAGCGAGTCGCGCCAGAGCTCGAGCACGCGGTGCGCCGATTCGGGCACCGGCTCGCCGGAGAGCCGCTCGCGCGCGAGCAGGGACAGCGCCGCGGGCAGCGGGAGCTGGTCCTTGCGCGTCATGCGGTCGTAGCCCTCGGCCTCGCATTCCTCCGCGAGGCGGGCGCGGAGATTGGCGGCGACGCCGGGCATGTAGCGGGAGCCAACCGCCTCGACGCGTACCTGCTCGAGCGCGTCGAACACCTCCCGGGCCTCACGGCGCTGCGGGGTGCGGGCGGCGTGCAGGGCTTCGTCGTGGTGGCGCAGCCGAAGCGCGGCGGCGTCGGCGGCGCCGCGCAGCTTGGCGATCTCGGCGGGCGGCAGGGAGCGCGTGGGCAGCGGCAGGCGCACGCGCTTGCCGGTGACGCCAGCGGGGCCGGGCTGGAAGGCCACCTGCACGTCGTTCTGCCGCGCGATGGCGCGCAGCACGCCGGCGGTGGCGCGCTTGAACTCCTCCTGGCGCGTCTGGTCCGGTTTGGTCATTGCCTCTTCCGCCGTTCCGTCATGCCGCGGCCGCGGCGCGTGCGCGCCGATACGCCTCGCGCGCCTCCAGCGCGCCGAGGTAGCGGGCCACGGCCGGCCCCGGCTCCGCCTTGCCCCACATGACGATCCATTGCAGCAAGCTGCCCACCATGACGTCGGCGGCGGAGAAGGTGCCGCCGAGCAGATACGGCCCTCCGCCCGCGAGTGTCTGCTCGATCCGCGCCAGCGCCTGCGGGAATTCCGGCCAGCCGATGCTGCTGCGCGGCACCTCGGCCGCACGCGGGAACACCTGGTCGGTGAAGGCCGGTTCCAGCACGGAGGGGCAGTAGGACATCCAGGTCGCGTAGGCGGCCCGCAGCGGAGAGCCGACGGGCGGTGCCAGATTCGCATCCGGCAGCACGTCCGCGACATAGGCGCAGATCGCCTCGCTCTCCGTCACCACCACGCCGCGCCAATCGCCCTCCGGCCCGCGGTCCTCGATCGCCGGCACCTTGCCGAACGGGTTGATCGCGAGGAACGCCGGCTCCTTCTGGGTGCCGCGCCGGAGGTCGTGGCGCACGACCTCATAGGAGGCGCGGGCCTCCTCCATCAGCCAGACGATGCGGTCCGAGCGCGACTGCGGCGCGTGGTGCAGGACGAAGCGCGGCGACGCCATTGCGGGCAGTGTCCTCACCCCGCCTTGCGCAGCAGCGACCCCGTCGGCAGCTCCTCGTTGAAGCAGCGCTGGTAGTACTCCGCGACGGTCTGCCGCTCCGCCTCGTCGCACTTGTTGAGGAAGGTGAGGCGGAAGGCGAAGCCGACGTCGCCGAAGATGCGCGCGTTCTCGGCCCAGGTGATCACCGTGCGCGGCGACATCACCGTGCTGATGTCCCCGGCGATGAAGCCCGCCCGCGTCAGGTCCGCGAGCGCCACCATCGCCTCGACCTGCTTGCGCTGCTTCGTGTCGCCCGGCTCCAGGCCGAGCTTCGCCATCACGATGTCAACCTCCTGCTTGTGCGGCAGGTAGTTGAGCGTGGCCACGATGTTCCAGCGGTCCATCTGGCCCTGGTTGATCTGCTGCGTGCCGTGGTAGAGGCCGGTGGTGTCGCCGAGGCCGACTGTGTTCGCGGTGGCGAACAGCCGGAAGGCCGGGTGCGGCCGGATCACGCGGTTCTGGTCGAGCAGCGTCAGCTTGCCCTCGACCTCCAGCACGCGCTGGATGACGAACATCACGTCCGGGCGGCCGGCGTCGTACTCGTCGAACACCAGCGCGCAGGGGTGCTGTAGCGCCCAGGGCAGGATGCCCTCGCGGAATTCCGTGACCTGCTTGCCGTCCTTCAGGACGATCGCGTCCTTGCCGATCAGGTCGATCCGGCTGATGTGGCTGTCCAGGTTCACCCGGATGCAGGGCCAGTTAAGCCGTGCCGCCACCTGCTCGATGTGGGTGGACTTGCCGGTGCCGTGGTAGCCCTGGATCATGACCCGCCGGTTGAAGGCGAAGCCGGCGAGGATGGCGAGGGTGGTCTCGTGGTCGAACCGGTAGGTCTCGTCGGTCTCGGGCACGTGCTCGGTGCGCGTCGAGAAGGCCGGCACTTCCATGTCCGTGTCGAGGCCGAATACCTCGCGTACCTTCACCCGGATGTCCGGCAAATCGATTGCCGAGGTCGGGCGGACATCGGCGAGGGCGGTGACCTTGTTCATCGTGCGTCCGTCGGATCCTGCTGCTTCATCTGAGTCTAAGGCGGGACCGCCGAGCCGGCTAGCCGCCGGATGAGGGCCTCGCTTACGCGGCCGAGGCACCTTGCCCGGCGGGCGGTGGGCCTGCGGCGGCGCCGCTTGGGGCGGCCCCGGC
>JADGHI010000352.1 GCA_019689515.1 Acetobacteraceae bacterium
CAACCGCATCGGTGAACTCGCGCCATGGAACCTGCGGCCCGACGTCACCTGAGCCGCGTCAAGCCGCCGACGCCGTAGCCGTCAGTGCACGCTTACGGCCAGGCGCCGTTTGGCATCGATCCAATCTGGGTATCCGATGAGGGGTGGCGCGCCCGTAGAGCCCAACGCGCTTCCGTGAAGGGGGGCGAGCCGGAGCTCGCCTCCTCATTCGGTGGGTCCGAGGACCCTTGTTAACGGAAGGCCCGCGCTTCCCCATCGGCTAAACGGAGGCTGCCTTCCGCGCCACTGGTGGAACGTTCCTGGGTAGAATGCGACCGGGGAACGTCTACCGTGGGCTATCGCCTCGCCTTCGATATCGGCACCAACTCGATCGGCTGGTGCTGCCTACGCCTGGACACGGCGGGCGCGCCCTGCGGCATCCTGGCCATGGGCGTGCGGGTGTTCCCGGATGGGCGCAACCCCAAGGACGGCTCGCCGAACGCCGCCGCACGCCGCCAGGCTCGGGCGATGCGCCGGTCTACTTCCTGGCGGGGGCGCCGCCGTGCCGCGGCTTGGGCAGGATGTCGAGCACGGTCTCGGGCGGGCGGCAGAGCTTCACGCCGAGGGGTGTCACCACGATGGGGCGGTTGATCAGGATCGGATGCGCCATCATGGCGTCCAGGAGCTGCTCATCGGTCAGCGCCGGATCGCCCAGGCCAAGCTCCGCATAGGGCGTGCCCTTCTGCCGCAGCACATCGCGGACAGGCACGCCCATGCGGCGGATCAGGTCGGCGAGTTCGGCGCGGGTCGGCGGCGTCTTCAGATACTCGATCACGCGCGGCTCGATGCCGCTGTTGCGGATCAGCCCCAGGACGTTGCGAGACGTGCCGCATTTGGGGTTGTGGTAGATCGTGACCTCTGTCACCGGAGCCTCCTTCGCTGCCAACCGCGACCTAGCGCCGCCGGGTGATCATTTCGAGGCCCGCACCCTTGCGCCATCGGTCTGCACCATAGGGGTATCGGGTGCGCCTTGCCTTCGCAGCTGCCGCACAAGGCTAGAGGCGCCAACCGACGGACGGGCCGGAACCAGCCACGGTGCCCGGCGGCGCGAGGCTCGCGAACCGGAACCTCCGGGGCGACCGCTGCGCATTTCCCGGTCTGCGAAACTCAACGCCGCGACCGGGCCTCTCCTACAGGAGCATCCACGCGCGCCGCAGCCGAACAAGCGACGCCAGCTTCAGGACGATGAGTGCCGCCGACAGCGCCGACCGGCCGGCCGGTCCTGGCCATCCGCTCGCCGGCGCCCATCTCGCCACACCGGGCCGGCCCATTTGCGAGCCCTCGGTGACCACACGCGGTGCGCCCAACACCGCCATCCGCTGCCTGTGCGGCCGACTCGGACGCGGGGACCCGAAGCTCGCGGCATTCAGGATCCAGGCCGCGATACGGCGTGCGGCGCTCCTCGCGCTGCGAGGTTCATCGTCTCTCGGTATCAGGGGCCGGGCGGCCGCGCCGATGCGGCGATGCGTGCCCGGCGCCGCCGCCTCGCGCCCGTCCCGATTGACGCATGCGCGCCGGTATGCGTAGCCAATCGGGCAGGCTCCCCGGGAGGAACGCGCCCCGATGTTCACCACCCGCCCCGAGATCGCCGGCACCTTCGGCGCCGTCGCCTCCACGCACTGGATCGCAAGCCAGGTCGGCATGGCCGTGCTCGAGCGCGGCGGCAACGCCTTCGACGCCGCAGCCGCCGCCGGCTTCACCCTGCAGATCGTCGAGCCGCACCTGAACGGCCCCGGCGGCGACTGCCCGATCATCCTGCACAGCGAGAAGCTCGGCACGCAGCAGGTGATCTGCGGCCAGGGGCCGGCGCCGCGCGCGCTGACGGTGGCGAAGCTCCGGGACGAACTCGGCCTCGACCTCGTGCCCGGCACCGGCCTCCTCTGCGCGCCCATCCCCGGCGCCTTCGACGCCTGGATGCTGATGCTGCGCGACCACGGCACCTGGCGCCCGCGCGAGGTGCTCGAATACGCCATCGGCTACGCGCGGAACGGCGCCCACATGGTCCCGCGCGTGCGCGCTACCATCGAGACGGTGCGCCCGCTGTTCGAGTCCGCCTGGCCGACCTCCGCCGCGCTGTGGCTGCGCAATGGCGGGCCCGAGCCCGGCGGCCTCTACGCCAACCCCACCCTCGCCGACACCTATGAGCGCATCGTGCGCGAGGCCGAGGCCGCCGGCTCCGACCGCGAGCGCCAGATCGAGGCGGCGCGCGACGCCTGGTACCGCGGCTTCGTCGCCGAGGCGATCGACCGCTTCGCCCGCAGCTTCGAGGCGCTCGACACCTCCGGCCGGCGGCACCGCGGCCTGATCACCGCCGACGACCTCGCCGGCTGGCGGGCCACCGTCGAGAAGCCCCTCACCTTCGACTATCGCGGCCACACCGTCCTGAAGTGCGGCCCCTGGAGCCAGGGCCCCGCGCTGCTCCAGACGCTGGCGCTGCTCGACGGCTTCGACATCAGCGCCATGGACCCGCTCGGCGCCGAGTTCATCCACACGGTCGTCGAGGCGCAGAAGCTCGCCTTCGCCGACCGCGAGGCCTGGTACGGCGACCCCGCCTTCACCGACGTGCCGATGGCGACGCTGCTCTCCCCCGCCTACAACGCGGAGCGGCGCAAGCTGATCGGCGAGCGCGCGAGCCTCGAATTCCGCCCCGGCAGCCCGGACGGCCGCGCGCCGCGCACGCCCGACTACGGAGCTGCGGTGCGCCGCGCCGAAGAGATGGCCGCTGCCGCCGGCAGCGGCGAGCCGACCGTCGCGCGCCTCGGCGCCTCGGGCGGTGACACCTGCCATGTGGACGTGATCGACCGCTGGGGGAACATGGTCAGCGCCACGCCCTCCGCGGGGTGGCTGCAATCCTCGCCGACGATCCCGGAGCTTGGCTTCTGCCTCGGCTCGCGCTGCCAGATGTTCTGGCTGGACGAGTCGCTGCCGAACGGCCTGAAGCCGGGCAAGCGGCCGCGCACCACGCTCTCGCCCTCGATGGTGCTGCGCGACGGCAAGCCGTGGATGAGCTACGGCACGCCAGGCGGCGAGCAGCAGGACCAGTGGCAGGCCACCATGCTGCTGCGCATGCTGCACCACGGCCTCGGCATCCAGCAGGCGATCGACATGCCGAGCTTCCACAGCGAGCACTGGATCAGCAGCTTCTGGCCGCGCGGCGCCAAGCCCGGCAAGGTCGTGATCGAGGGCCGCTACCCGCCGGAGGTGCTGGCCGAACTCCAGGCCCGCGGCCACCGCGCGGAGATGGGCGGGGAGTGGTCCGAGGGCCGGCTTACCGGTGCGCGGCGCGAGCCGAACGGGCAGATCTTCGCGGGGGCCAATCCGCGCGGCATGCAGGGCTACGCGGTGGGGCGCTGAATCAGTGGGCGGCCGCCGTGCGGTCTCTGCCGTTGCGGCGCTGCTCGCCGTCGCGCTGCTTGGCGGCGGCTGCGTCGCACCCTCGCGGCCGCCTCCCCCTGGCCCGCCGCCGCCGACCGAGGTGGTGGTGCGCCGCAACCCCTGGCTGGCGCAGAATTTCGACGAGCTGACGCCGAGCCGCCAGGCCCGTGTCGTGCGGAGGATGATACGCGCCCGCCCGCCGCTCGCGACGACGCGCGAAGCGGCCCGGCTGCGCTGGGACGCGATGGGCCTCGAGGAACGGCGCGCGCTGATCGCCCCCGTCACCCGGAGCCGCGCGGCACGCCGCTCGACCGCACCGTCAGAGCGTGGCAGCAACGCCACCACAGCTGGTACCCCCTAGGGCACTGCCGAGGCAGCAACGGCGGCTGACCGGCGAGCCAGCAGGCCAACGCGCGGGCGGCCGGCCGAGTCGCCCTCGGCTCAGCCCTTCTTCTCCCAGCCGCCCGGGCCCTGTTGCCAGTAGGTCAGCGCATGCCCGGCGACCTTCGCGGCCACCCAGCGCCGCCGCGCCGCGGCCACCGCCGCCTCATCCGTGCCGTCGAACAGGTCCAGCACGCGGTCGTACTCGCCGAGCCGCGCGCTCTCGGCGCCGTCCACCAGGAACAGGAAGCGCGCGCCGTTCGGCGCAGGCTCGTCCTCCGTCGTCAGCCAGATCGGCTGGAGATCCGCATGGCCCGTCTCCCGCGTGCCGTGCGGCAGCCAGTCGGGATCGCTGCTGAGCCAGAGCGCGGAGTCCAGCGCGCGCAGCCGCTCCTCCTCGCCGCACAGCACCACCGCGCGGCCGCCCGTGGCGAGCACGCGGCCGAGCAGCTTCGGCAGTGCCTGCTCCAGCGTGGTGCGGGTCAGGTGGTAGAAGCCGATCTCGGCCATCGGTCCCCGGGGATGGGCGGCGGCGTGCGGCGCTACTTCCGCAGGCCGCCCGATGCGGTCGGCGCCGCGGGCCCGACCGGCGCAGCGGGTGGAGGAGGCGGCGCCGTGCCATCGCAGCGGATCCGGTACCAGTTGTGCAGCGGCGGCTCCTGCGCCGGACGGTTGGTCGCGCGCAGCCAGGTCTCGACCAGGACGGTCCCGCCGGGCTCGACGGTCGCCTGGTTGAACACGATGGTGTAGGAGGGCGGCTGGCCGGTGTTGTTGCGCGGGAAGACGATGAACCGCATCGAGCGTCCGGGCTCGTCCCGCACCCGCGAGAAGTAGGTGGTCGAGTCCCTGCCGTTCGGAAGGCGCAGCGTGATCGCGGCGACCCGGCCCTGCTCGAACAG
>JADGHI010000353.1 GCA_019689515.1 Acetobacteraceae bacterium
TCGTCGGCGTCAACCCGACGCGCGGGCGGTGGCTGGCGCTAACCCTCTACCGCGCGGCCTCGGGCGGCTGACCGCCGCCCTGTCCGGCGCGCCCGGCCGGCCTGCTCATCCGATGAAGATCCACGTCACGGCGCCGATGATGATGTTCACCACGATCGCCACCACGATCACCGCGGCGGTGTACACCACCGCCTGGTTCTCCGGCACGCGCACCACCGGCGTGGTGCCGAGGTAGAAGGTGTAGAGGCTGTAGAGCGAGCCGAACAGCGCGACGATCCAGCCGATGAGCGGGATGATCACCGCCGCCCCGAAGACCCAGGACGCGGTCGCGGCGTAGGCGACGAGCTTCATCGCCGTCGGCTCGTCGGCCATGCCGCCGAAGCGTGGCGCCAGCATCTCGGCGATCTTGGCGACGACGTAGAGGCCGACCAGCCCGAGCACATAGCCGACGATGGAGGAGACCAGCGCTCCGAAAATGCCCCGCCCGCCGAACACGATCAGCGTGGCGAGGAACCCAGCCACCGCCGGGATCGCGGCCAGCGGCGCGGGTAGCCCAGCAGCAGCGACTTGGTGTCGGCGGTCTCTCCCGCGACCGCCGCCCATTCCTCACGCGGGTTCAGGATCATTCCCTTCGCGCGTGCCACGATGTCCATGCAGGTCTCCCGTCGGTGAGGCCGTCTTTGGGCCGATTCGGCGGCGCAGTCTGTGCGGGGGCCACTGCGCAACGCAAGCGCGACTTGGAAAGGGCAGACGACCAGGGAGCGCAACGGTTGCGGCATTCCGGCGGCGCAGCAGCGGGATGATGCCGCGTGCCCATGCGCCATCCTGGCCGGTGCTTCCGCCCAGGTCCCGAGGCGGCCCGCGTCCGCCGGCCTTCGTCCCGTGCTCCTGGGCACCGCGCGCCGCAGCTGCGTCCGCTCGCTCGTCGCTACGACCTGGTCGCATCGCGCCGCAGCCGGCCGGGCGCAGACGGGTGGTCGAGCCGGAGTCCGATCGGCATGGCGTGGCGCGGCATCCTCTGCTAGCCCGGATCGGCATGCGCGACTCCGCCGCGCCCGGCGCCGCCACGGGCGATTCCCGACCTGCCCCGACTTCGCCCGCCGCCGCCGTCGCGGCGCCGCGGCAGGCGCGGTGGCGCCTCCTCGCCGACCGCCGCTTCCTGGTCCTCCTCGCCCTCGGCTTCTCGGCCGGCGTGCCGCTGCCGCTGGTTGCCGGCACGGTGCTGCGCCAGTGGTTCACCGAGGCGGGGCTGTCGCTGACCGAGATCGGGCTCACCGCCCTGATCGGCTGGTCCTACTCCTTCAAGTTCGTCTGGTCGCCGCTGCTCGACGAGGTGCGGCCACCCTCCTTCCTGGCGCGGCTCGGACGCCGCCGGGGCTGGCTGGCGCTGATCCAGCCCGCCCTCGCCGCCGCGATCCTCGCCACGGGCCTGACCGACCCGGCCGCGGCGCCGCTCGCCACCGCCGCCTGCGCGGTGGCGGTCGCCTTCCTCTCGGCGAGCCAGGACATCGTGGTGGACGCCTACCGCATCGAGATCCTGGAGGAACGCGAACAGGGCTACGGCCTGGCCTGCTACATCTGGGGCTATCGCGGCGCGCTGCTGGCGAGCGGTGCCGGCACGCTCCTGCTCGTCGCCCAGATCGGCTGGGCGGGGGCCTATGCCTACGCCGCTGCCCTGATCGGCGTCGGCTTCCTCGCCGTGCTGATGGGCCGCGAGCCCGCCATCCCCGCCGGTGGCGTCGTCACCGGCGCGACGGCAACGATCAGCTGGCGGGCGCGGCTGAGCGCGGCCGTGATCGAGCCCTTCGCCGACTTCATGCGCCGTCCCTACTGGCTCGCCATCCTGCTCTTCGTCGGGCTGTACAAGCTCGGCGAGGCCATGGCCGGGACGATGACCATCCCGTTCTACCGCCAGCTTGGCTTCACGCGGGAGGAGGTGGCCGCCGTCGGCAGCGTCTTCGGCCTGTTCGCGCTGCTCGGCGGCGCGCTGGCAGGCGGCTGGGTGGTGGCGCGGATCGGCATCGGGCGGGCGCTGGTGCTGACCGGCCTGGGGCAGATGCTGTCGAACCTGATGTATGTCGCGCTCGCCCATGCGGGGCACGACGTGGCGATGCTCTGGGCGCAGGTCGGCGTCGAGAACTTCACCGACGGCATGGCCGACGCCGCCTTCGTCGCCTACCTCTCGGGCCTGACGAACCGCGCCTTCACCGCGACGCAGTACGCGCTGCTGTCCTCCCTCGCCACGATCCCGCTGCGCACGGCGGGCGCGGCCTCGGGCTGGATGGTGGAGCGGCTGGGGCTTGCCTGGGCCGACTTCTTCCTGATCACCACGGCGGCGGCGCTGCCGGCAATGGCGATCATGCTCTGGCTGCTGACGCGCCTGCCCGTGGCCGAAGCCACACGCGCCTGCCGCCACCCTTCCCGCTGACGAGGCCACCCATCCGTCATGACCCCCGCCCATCTCTGGCCGCCGCTGCTGCTGATCGGCTCCAACCTGCTGATGACCTTCGCGTGGTACGGCCACCTGAAGCGTCCGAACTGGCCCGTCTGGCTCGCGATCCTCGTCTCCTGGTCCATCGCGCTGCTGGAATACTGCCTCGCCGTTCCGGCGAACCGTATCGGCTATCTGGCCGGCGCCTATACGGGCCAGCAGCTCAAGATCATGCAGGAGGTGATCGCGCTGACCGTCTTCGCCGGCTTCAGCGTCTGGTGGCTTGGCGAGACGCTGCGGTGGAACTACTTCGCGGCCATGGCCTGCCTGGTCGCCGCGGTGGCGTTCATCGTCCTTCCGCCGCGTTAGCGCCAACGCGCAGTATGGATCGGTTCGGCAGGCCGGTGCGGCTGCCGGACGGGCTCGATCCGGTCGTGTCCTGAAGATCGGACCGGGACCCAGCGACAGGCAATGGAAGGGGGAGTTTCGATGCCGTCATCCGAATCCACTTCGACCGGCGCCGTCTCCGCCGCTCATGGCTTCGACATGCGCGCCGCATCCGCCTGGAACCCGGACCTGGCGCTGCTGATCGCGCGCATCCTGATCGTCGCCATCTTCCCGATCGCCGGCTACCTCAAGCTCACGGGCTGGGCCGGCACGGTCGGGACGATGGAGCGCTACGGCCTGCCTCTCCCCACCGTCGCGGCGGCGCTGGCGACGGCGGCCGAGCTCATCCTGCCCGTGCTCGTGATCCTCGGCATCTGGACCCGGCAGGCGCTGCTCGGGCTGATCCTGTTCACCGTGGTCGCGACGCTCCTCGCGCACCGCTTCTGGGAGTTCGAGGGCGCACAGTGGTTCCCGCAGCTCGCGAATTTCTGGAAGAATGTCGGATTGATCGGCGGGATGACCGTGGTGTCGGCATTCGGCCCCGGGCGCTACGCGCTGCGTCCCTGACGTCGGCGCCCGACGCTCCGTAGCCTGGAGGGGCGGGGCACTCGCCGCCGCCCGCCCCCCGTCAGCCGCGCTACGCCGTATCGCCCGGCGCGCCCACACGGCCGAGCACCTCGGCGGTGTGCTCGCCGAGCCGTGGCGAATCGCCACGCGGATGCGGCCGCTGCCGCTCGAAGGAGAGCGGCAGGCCCATCACCTTCATGCCGCTGCCCGGCAGGTAGCGCACCATGTCCATCGCGGCGAGCTGCTCGCTCGCCGCCAGCTCCGGGATGTCGTTCACCGGGCTGCAAGGCACGCCGGCAGCCCCGAGCCGCTCGAGCCAGTCGGCGCGCGTCCGCTCGCGCAGCAGCGGGACGATCAGCGCGATCAGCGCCTCGCGATTCGCCGCGCGGTCCGGCCCCTTGGCGAAGCGCGGGTCGCGCGCCCATTCGGGATGGCCGAGCGCCTCGGCGAATTTCACGAACAGCCGGTCATTGCCCACCGCGACTACCATCGGCCGGTCGGCGGTCTCGAACACCTGATAGGGCACGAGGACGGCGCTCGCCGTGCCGTGGCGCTTCGGCGGGCGGCCCGTGGCGGCGTAGTGGTTGAGCGGCGTTTCCACCCAGCCGACCGCGGCCTCGAACAGCGAGGTGTCGATCACGCCGCCCTTGCCGGTCGCCTGCCGCCGCTGCAGCGCGGCCAGCGCGCCGATCACGCACCACATCGCGCTCGCCTTGTCGTTCAGCGGGGCGCCGGAGAAGGTGGGCGGATCCTCCGGCCGGCCGGTCAGCGTCATCACCGCGCCATAGGCCTGCGCCAGCGGGTCGAAGCCGGGGGCGTTGCGCAGCGGACCGCTGTGGCCGAAGGCCCAGATCGAGCAGTAGATCAGCCGCGGATTCTCAGCGAGCATCGCCTCCGGCCCGATGCCGAGTTCCTCCACCACGCCGGGGCGGAGGTTCTGGATCAGGATGTCCGCCCAGTCGCGCGCGAGCGCCTTCAGCGCGGCGACGTCCTCCGCCCGCTTCAGGTCCAGCGTGACCGAGCGCTTGCCGCGATTGAGCGCGCGGAAGGTGACGGCGTCGCCCTCGACGAAGGGCGGGCCCCATCGCCGCGCGTCGTCGCCGCCCTCAGGCTTCTCGATCTTGATGACCTCGGCGCCCATCTCGGCGAGGATCACGCCCGCGTACGGGCCGGCGAGCGCCTGGCCGATCTCGATCACGCGGATGCCAGCGAGCGGCCCGGATGCCATGCGATGCTTCCCCCCTCAATGGTGATGGGAAGGACGATAGGGTCGGGGCGGGGCGGCGTCACGCCCGCTGTTGGG
>JADGHI010000354.1 GCA_019689515.1 Acetobacteraceae bacterium
GCTGCGCCGCGGGGCGCTGCGGCCGCGTCGCCGGCGCGGCGTACCACCGCGCTGCGGCGGGGTGCCGACCATGCATGACTGGCTCATCGTCGGCGCCGGCTTCGCCGGCAGCGTGCTCGCCGAGCGTCTGGCCTCGGTGCGGAACGAGCGGGTGCTGCTGATCGACCGGCGCGACCACATCGGCGGCAACGCCTACGACCATCTCGACACCGCCGGCATCCTGATCCACCGCTACGGGCCGCACATCTTCCACACCAACAGCCAGGCGATCATCGACTACCTCTCGTGCTTCACTGCCTGGCGCCCCTACGAGCACCGCGTGCTGGCGGAGGTGAGGAGCCCCGCCTCCGGCGCGCGGATGCTGGTGCCGATCCCGATCAACCTCGACACCATCAACCGGCTCTACGGCCTCTCGCTCACCGAGGCGGAGGTCGAGGACTGGCTCGCGGCGCGCGCAGAGAGGGTCGAGGAGATCCGCACCTCGGAGGACGTGGTCGTCTCCAAGGTCGGGCGCGAGCTCTACGAGCTGTTCTTCCGCGGCTACACGCGCAAGCAATGGGCGCTCGACCCCTCGGAGCTCGACAGGAGCGTGACGGCGCGGGTGCCGACGCGCACCAACCGCGACGACCGCTACTTCACCGACCGCTTCCAGCAGATGCCGCGCGACGGCTACACGGCGATGTTCCGGCGCATGCTGTCGCACCCGAACATCACCGTGCGGCTCAACACGGACTGGTCGCAGGTGGAGGGGCGCGTCGCCTTCCGCCGCATGATCTGGACCGGCCCGATCGACGAGTTCTTCGGCTTCCGCTTCGGCAGGCTGCCCTACCGCAGCCTGCGCTTCCGCCACGAAACGCTGGACCGGCCCTGGTTCCAGCCCGTCGGCACGGTGAACTACCCGGAGGCCTCGGTGCCCTTCACGCGGATCAGCGAGTACAAGCACCTCACCGGCCAGGCGCACACGAAGACCAGCGTCACCTACGAGTACCCCTCGGCCGAGGGCGATCCTTATTACCCGATCCCGCGCCCGGAGAACCAGGCGATCTACCGGCGCTACGAGGCGCTGGCGGACGCGACGCCGGATGTGTGGTTCGTCGGGCGGCTCGCGACCTACCGCTATTACAACATGGACCAGGTTGTCGGGCAGGCGCTGGCGGCCTTCGCGCGCATAGACGCGGCCCTGCCGCGCCCCATGCCGGCGACGCGCGTGGCAGCGGCGATGCCGGCCTTCGCGCAGCGCGGGTGAGGCTGCGCGTCGGACGGCCGGGCCGGCGCCGCCTTCAGCGCGGCGGCGACAGGTTCTCGCGCTGCACGCTGCCGGGCATCGGCGGAGGGCTGGCGCTGCCGCCGCCCGTGTAACCAGGCGGCGGGCCGCCTCCGGGGGCGTAGCCGCCGCCACCCGTTGCGCCGGGCGGCGGTGCCATTTCCGCCGGTGGCTGTGCGCCGCCGAAGCGCAGCAGCACGCCGCGCAGCGGATCGGAGCCCGGGTTGTGCACCTCCATGGTGATCAGAATCTGCCGCGGCGAGACCTCCCGCCCGTAATAGGCGTGGTTCCACGCGGTGCGCTGGGTCAGGATCGAGCCTTCCAGCGTCAGCCCGGCGAACAGGCCGCGCGCGCGCGCGAAGGTCACGATGTCCGCGCCGACCGCCGTGGTGGTGGAACCCTCGACCCCCACGCCGAGATGGGCGATCGCGACGGAGGCGTCGGCGCCGAGCTTGACCTGGCTGTCGAGCAGCGCATTCAGCCCGCGGTCGTTCATGATGATCATCATGATCTGCGCGTCCTGCACGCCGATCTGCAGCCCGACACTGCCCGAGCCGATGCCGTAGAAGGCCGGCGAGGACCAGGAGCCGGCGCCGTCGCGCGCGAGCAGCACGCAGTCCCCGCCCTCCCCGCCGAAGATGAAGCCGGCGCGGAAGACGCGCGGGCAGACCATCACGGCGCGGGCGCGGCGGAGGAAATTCGCCGCCTCCGTCGGCCGGTCGGAGAGCATCACCTCCTGAACCGCGAGCGTGGCGCGATCCACCAGGGCCTGCTGCTCGGCCTGGGCACGCGCCGCCTCCGGGACGGCGAGCAGGAGGGCCGCGGCCGCTGCCACGCGGAAACCGGCCGAAATTACGAGACGGTGCATGAAGCTTACCCCCCAACCCCCTGATCAAAGGGCAATATACGAATCCCGAGCAGGCGGAAGCAAGGCAAGCCTTGGATCGCTGGGCGTCAGCCTCCCGTCGTGCCGTCCGGCCCGGGCGCGGCGGGGATGGTCCAAGGCTCCTCGTTCACCGCGGCGACGCGCCAATTCGTGCCGTGCTTCTCCAGCCGTGTCAGCGACAGGTTGCGGATCGAGAAGTGCAGGGCCTGGTGCGGCGTCAGCCCGATCGCATGCGCCAGCGCGGCACGGATCGAGCCGCCATGCGCGATCACCACCACGTCCTGGCCTTCGAGCAGATGCGCCATGCGCTCGAGTGCCCCGCCGACCCGGGCCAGGACGTCGCGGAAGCTCTCGCCCCCCGGCGGCCGCTCCTCGCCCGCATGGGGCCAGAATGGGTGCGGCGGCAGGGTGAGCAGGGCCGGCAGCGCCTCGTGCGGGATGCCCTGCCATTCGCCGAGGTGCTGCTCGGCGAAGTCGGGCTCCTCCTCCAGCGGCTGCTCCGGGTAGCCCGCGGCGAAGATCGCCGCAGCGGTGGCGCGCGTGCGCGAGAGGTTCGTCACGAACCAGCGCGCCGGGTGGGGCAGCCGCGCCGCGAGCCAGCGATAGAGCGCCGCCTCCGCCCGGAGCGACAGGTCGCAGAGCGCGACGTCCATTGACCCGTACAGCAGCGCACGGGCGGAGGGCTCCACGAGCGCGTGGCGGACGAGGAAGAAGCGGGTGGTGGCGGGCGGCACGCCCGTCTTCTATTCGGTTCCGCGCTCGCGCGGGAGGGGCCCGGGGCGCTCCGGCCGGCCACCTGTGCTTCGGCGGCGCGTTCCCCTGCCTCGCGGCTCAGCGCCGCCTGCGCCTCGCTTCCGCCCGCCGTGCCGCCTGCACCGACCAGTAGTCCTGCGGAAGGCCCTCCGGGTTGAACTGGCTCGGCATCACGATCGGGACCCTCAGACAAAGGCTCTGCACCGGGAGAACCTCGCGCCACTGCGTGATCAGCCGCTTGTAGGCGAGGCCGACGGGCCGGATGCGCCGGTCGAGGTCGTAGAGGCCGACCGGGTCCACGTCCCCGCGCTTCTCCCGCAGCGCGTGGATCCAGTCGACCTGGTCGGTCAGAGAATACCAGGTGAAGCCCACCACCGGGACGCCGTCGTTGCGCACGCGCAGCACGTTCGCCCATTGCTTCCACAGCCAGAACACCGCCTCGTCGCCCCGCTCGCCCTGGCGGAAATTGGTTTCGGTGTGCATCACCGGCAGGCGGTAGCGGTGGTGGTACTGGTTGGTGATGACCGCGTAGCCGAAGATCTCGCCCGAGGCGTTGGTGTGGCCGTCCGGCTGCACCAGGTGCTCGTTGGTGACGTAGTAGTCGTTGCCCAGGATGCAGTGGCGCTTCAGGCGGCTCTCGAGGAAGAAGTGGTACTCCTCGCGCGTCATGCCGTTGTCGAACAGGTACTCGTACATCTCGCTCTCGACCCGGTGGCCGTAGTTGAGGTCGAGGGTGAGGAAGCGCTCCGCGTTGCGGATCTCGGCGGGCCCGATCGCGGCGGGCTGCGCGGCGTGGAAATACTCCGTCGATTCGCTCTGGATGAAGATCGCGTCGGGGCGCACCGCGAGGATCGCCTGCATGGCGCGCACATTCGCCCTCACGATGTGCTTGAGCGCGGTGACGAAGCTCCGGTCCGAGCGGAGCTGCTCGTTCCACCAGCCGTAGCGGGCGGAGAAGAGCGCGCAGATGTACATCTCGTTGACCGGCGTATAGAGCTGCACCCAGGGAAAGCGCTCCGCGAAGGCGCCGGCGTATTGCGCGAAGAGCTCCGGGAAGTCGGGGTTCTGGAAGTCGCCGATCCAGTCCGGCACGCCGAAGTGGCAAAGGTCCACGATCGGGACGATGTCGCGGCGCGCGAGCTCGGCGAAGGTCTCGTCGGCGAAGGACCAGTCGCAGCGCGGGCCGGAGAGGGCGTCGCCGGCGCCGAGCCAGGTGCGGTGCAGCGGCGGTCCGTAGCGGAGGAACTGGATGCCGAGATCCTCCTGGACCAGCGCGAAGTCCTCCTTCCAGCGCGCGTAGTGGCCGCAGGACTCCATCTCGTCGATCCGCACGCGGCCACCCTCGATGGTGGGGGAGCTGTTCTCGATGCCGGTGGCGAAGAGGAAGGGCGGCAGGGACGTGGACATGCAGGACAGCCTCCGCGCCGGGAACGGAGGCGGAGGGCCAATGGTTCCGGCGGACATCCAGTGAGGGGGCGCCCGGCAAGCCGGGGCTTCAGCACACCGTCATCGAGAATTCAGGCGGCGACAGCGTGGGCGCGGCGGCCGTGCCCACGCGTCACGCGATCACGACGATCTTCGCCCCTGTCCAGCCCTTCGCATTCCGCAGGCGCGTGATCCCCAACGCTTTGCGCCTACTCGCCGATGGTCAGCAGCATTCCGCGCACCCGCGCCCGTTGGAGCTGCCAGAGAAAGACACGCGCCATCGCCACGAGCCACGCCGCGTCCAGAGCGAAGGCGGCCGCCAGGTGCCCCCAGGCGATCCG
>JADGHI010000355.1 GCA_019689515.1 Acetobacteraceae bacterium
TGTTTATAAGCTACTGGGGAAGGGGACGGGGGTCGGGATGGCCGGGGCGCTCGATGGCGTGCGCGTGGTGGACATGACGCGCGTGGTGGCGGGGCCGCTCTGCGCGCAGACCCTCGGCGACCTCGGCGCCGATGTGGTGAAGGTGGAGCGCCGCGGCGACGGCGACGACCTGCGCGCGCTCGGCCCGCCCTTCGTCGCCGGCAGCGAGGACTCCACCTACTTCGTCTCGCTGAACCGCAACAAGCGCTCGCTCTCGCTCGACTTTGCGCGGCCGGAGGGGGCTGCGATCCTCCGGCGGATAGTCGCGCGGGCCGATGTGCTGCTCGAGAATTTCCGCCCGGGGACGCTCGCCAAGTACGGCCTGGACTGGCCCTCGCTGCGGGAGGTCAACCCGCGCCTCGTCTATTGCTCGATCACCGGCTTCGGCCAGACCGGGCCCTATGCCGACCGCTCCGGCTACGACTTCGTTGCCCAGGCCATGTCCGGGCTGATGGAGGTGACGGGGGAGCCGGACGGTGTTCCGGGCGGCGGGCCGCAGCGCGTCGGCGTGCCGGTCGCCGACATGTTCACGGGCCAGGCTGCGGCGATCGCCGTGCTCGCCGCCCTGCGCCACGCCGAGCGCACGGGGGAGGGCCAGTACGTCGAGGTCTCGCTGTTCGAGACCATGACGGCGCTGTTGCAGCATCCCCTGTCGGCCTGGCTGAACGCCGGCCACCTGGTCCGCCGCAGCGGCAACGACGCCGCCGTCGCCGTGCCCTACGGCGTCTTCGCCGGCTCCGACGCGAAGATGGTGATCGGCGTCCTGAACGACCGCGAATTCGTGCGCTTCGCCGCCGCGCTCGGCCACCCGGAATGGGCCGAGGACGAGCGTTTCCGCCGCAACCGCGACCGCGCCGCGCACCGCGACCTGCTGCTCGGCATGATCCGCGAGGTGATGGCGAAGCGGCCGCGGGCGGAATGGCTGGAGCGGCTGCACGCGGCGAAGATCACCGCCGGCCCGATCAACACCCCCGCCGACATCGAGCACGACCCGCACATCCGGGCACGCGGGATGATCGTGGAGGTGCCGCACCGCGGCAGCGCGGGCAAGGTGCGCGTCGCGGCGAGCCCGATGCGCCTCTCCGCCACGCCGGCCGAGTACCGCCACGGCATCCCCGCGCCCGGCGAGCACACCGACGCGGTGCTCGCCGAGTATGCCGGCATGGACGCCGAGGAGATCGCCGCGGCCCGTGCAGCCGGGATCGTGTGAGGAAGAAGGAAGGACCGAAACCCATGGCCGGCCTGCGCTTCGACCTCCGCGACTCGCCACCCGGCAGCGCCGCCCTGCGCCGCGAGGTGCGCGCCTTCCTCGCCGAGCAGGGGCGGAACTGGACGCCGGAGGTGCGCGGCCGCTCCTGGATGGGCTTCGACCGCGACTTCACCCGCGCCGTCGGGGCGCGGGGCTGGATCGGCATGACCTGGCCGAAGCGCTACGGCGGGCATGAGCGCAGCGCAATGGAGCGCTACGTCGTGCTCGAGGAGATGCTCGCCGCCGGCGCCCCCGTCGGCGCGCACTGGATCGGCGACCGCCAGTCCGGCCCGCTGCTGCTGCGCTTCGGCACGGAGGCGCAGCGCATGCGCGTGCTGCCCGCCATCGCGCGCGGCGAGGCGGCGTTCTGCATCGGCCTCTCCGAGCCCGATTCCGGCTCCGACCTCGCCAGCCTGCGCACGCGGGCGGAGCGCGTGCCGGGCGGCTGGCGGCTGAACGGGCGCAAGATCTGGACCAGCTTCGCGCATCTCTGCGACTGGATGATCGCGCTGGTCCGCACCTCGCCGGCGGAGAAGGACGGGCCGCGCCATGCGGGCCTCTCGCAATTCCTCGTGGACCTCCGCCTCTCCGGCATCTCGATCCGCCCGATCCGCGAGCTGACCGGCGAGGAGGGCTTCAACGAGGTCACCTTCGACGACGTGCTGCTCCCCGAGGACGCGCTGATCGGGCGCGAGGGCGAGGGCTGGGCGCAGGCGACCTCCGAGCTTGCCTTCGAGCGCAGCGGGCCGGACCGCATCCTCTCCAGCTACCCGCTGCTCGCCGCCACGGCGGAGGTGGCGCCCGACCCGGTGCCGATCGGGCGCATGGTGGCGCGGCTCGTGACGCTGCGCGCCATGTCGCTCTCCGTCGCCGGCATGCTGCAGGACGGCCAGTCCCCTGCGCGCGAGGCGGCGCTGGTCAAGGATCTCGGCAACAGCTTCGAGCAGTCGGTGCCGGAGCGCGTGCGCGACCTGCTGGATGTCCACAACGGGCCGGAGGAGCTGCGCCGCCTGCACGCCTACGTCACGCAGGTGGCTCCGACCTTCTCGCTGCGTGGCGGCACGCGCGAGATCCTGCGCGGCATCATTGCGCGCGAATTGGGGCTGCGGTGATGGCCATGCACGAGGACGATCCCGGCGCGATGCTGGCCGAGCAGGTCGGGCGCCTGCTCGCGGAGCGCGCCGACGCCGCTTCCCTGCGCGCGGTAGAGCGTGGCGAGTGGCCCGCGGCGATCTGGGACGCGCTCGAGGCGCTCGGCCTGCCGCTCACGCTGGTGCCCGAGGCGATGGGCGGTGCGGGGCTCGGCTGGCGCGCCGCCGGGCCGGTGTTCGTGGCGCTCGGCCACCACGGCGCCCCGGCGCCGATGGGCGAGACCGTGGTCGCGGCCGCGCTGCTCTCCGCCGCCGGCATCGCTCCGCCGGCAGGGCCGATCGCCATCGCGAGGGACGGCGCTGACTGCGTGCCCTGGGGCCGGCACGCGCGGCACCTCGCGTTGTGCGAGGGCGACACGGTCGCGCTGGTTGACGCCGCCGCGCTGCAATGGTGCCACGGGACGAACATCGCCCGAGAGCCGCGCGACCGCATCACGGGGACCGGCGCGCCGCTTGCCGAAGGCTACCTGCCCGCCAGGTTCGGCGTCGAGGCCGGCCTGCTCGGCGTCGCCCTGTTGCGCGCCTGCCTGATGGCCGGCGCGCTCGCCGCCGTGCTCGACCTCGCGGTGGACTACGCCAACACGCGCAAGCAATTCGGCCGGCCGATCGGCCGCTTCCAGGCGATCCAGCAACAGCTTGCGGCCTTCGCCGGGGAGGCTGCCGCCGCGCAGGTCGCCGCCGCCAATGCCTGCCGCGCCGCGGACCGCCACGGCCTCGGCGGCGCCGCCTTCGAGATCGGCTGTGCCAAGATCGTGGCCGGCGAGGCCGCGGGCGCCGGCGCCGCCATCGCGCACCAGGTCTTCGCCGCCATCGGCTTCACCGAGGAGCACGTGCTGCACCACCTGACCCGCCGCCTCTGGTCCTGGCGCGAGGAGGCCGGCACCGAGCGCTTCTGGGCCGCGCGCGTCGGTCGCGAGGTGCAGGCGCTGGGCGGCGCCGCGCTCTGGCCCTTCCTCACCGCCCGCGACGATCAGGACCCCATGCCATGACCGCCGAGCCCTTCCTCCGCATCGAGCGCGACGAGCATGTCGTCACGCTGACCCTGAACCGGCCGGACAAGCGCAACGCCATCTCCACGCGCGAGGAGTGCGAGGAGCTCGTCGCCGCCTGCCAGCGCATCCAGTACGACGACTCGGTGCGCGCGGTGATCGTGACCGGCGCCGGGACGGCCTTCTGCGCCGGCGGCGACCTCAAGGGGATGAAGGCGCGGACCGGCATCACCAGCGGCAACACCGGCGCGGAGATGCGCGAGAGCTACCGGCGCGGCATCCAGCGCATCCCGCTCGCGCTCTACGAGCTGGACGTGCCGACCATCGCCGCGGTGAACGGCCCGGCGATCGGCGCCGGGCTCGACCTCGCCTGCATGTGCGACATCCGCATCGCGAGCGAGCGGGCGAGCTTCGCCGAGAGCTTCGTGCGCGTCGGCATCGTGCCGGGCGACGGCGGCGCCTATCTGCTGCAGCGCGTCGTCGGTCTCTCCCGCGCGATGGAGATGAGCTTCACCGGCGACACGATCGACGCGCAGGCCGCGCTCGCCTGCGGCCTCGTCAGCCGCGTCGTGCCGGAGGGCGAGCTGCTGCCCGCCGCCCGCGCCCTCGCCGCGAAGATTGCCGCCAACCCGCCCCAGGCGGTGCGCATGACCAAGCGCCTGATGCGCGAGGCGCAGCACGCGCGGCTCTCGACGCTGCTGGAGCTCTCCGCCGCATTCCAGGCGCTGGCGCATGGCACGCGGGACCACGAGGAGGCGGTGGACGCGCTGCTCGAGAAGCGCAAGCCGCGCTTCGAGGGGCGGTGAGCGCCTCCTTCGACGAGACCATCGCCTGGGCCTGGGACGGCCCGCCACCGGGCACGGAGGCGGCCAGGCGCGCGCGCCTGCTGCTGCTCGACAGCCTCGGCTGCATGGCCGCCGGGCTGCGTCACGCGCGGGTGCGGGCGCTCGCCGCGTCGCTCGCGGCGTGGATGCCGGGCGAGGTGCGGCTGGCTGGCGTCGGGCTCGCCCCGGCCGGTGCGGCGGCGGTGCTGGCGGCGGCGATGTGCTGGGACGAGGCGAATGAGGGCCTCGCCCGCGCGCATGGGCGCCCGGGCCTCGCCGTCGCGCCGCTCTGCGTCGCGCGGCCCGCCGCCACGCTCGGCGACACGCTCGCCGCGCTCGCAGTCGGCTACGAGGTCGCGGGGCGGGCGGGCGAGCTGTGGCGCATCCGGCCGGGGATGCATGTGGACGG
>JADGHI010000356.1 GCA_019689515.1 Acetobacteraceae bacterium
GCCCGTGGCGCCGGCCGCCCGGCCCCCCCGCGCGGCGGCCGGGCGCCGTCCCCTCAGTCCTTCGGCAACGGGTACTTCTCCAGATAGGGCATGTACTCCGGCTCGACATCGATCTGGAGCGTGGCGAGCAGCCGCACCACGGCGCAGTAGAAGGTGATGGTGATCACCAGGTCCACGAGCCGCTCGTTGTCGAAATGCGCGCGCAGCGCCTCGAAGGTTTCCTCGCTGGCGCCCGGACCGGCGGCGATCTCGCGCGCCGCGCGCAGCACCAGCTTCGCCACCGGCTCCAGATTCGTCGGCCGGCCCGCCGTGTCGTCGATGATCGCCTGGATGTCGGCGTCGGTGACGCCGAAGTCGTAGCCGATCTTGACGTGGTGCGACCATTCGTAGGGCGAGCGCGCCACCCAGCCGACCTGCAGGATCGCCATCTCGCGCAGCCGCGGGTCGAGCTTGCTCTTGTGCCGGATGTAGTGGCCGAGGACGTGCTGCGCCCGCGCCCCGCCGGGGCTGTTCACCAGGCAGCGGAACAGGTTGATGTTGCGCGCCAGCAGGTCCTGGTCTTCCGGAGCCAGGTCCGCCTTGTCGAGATAGGGCAGTCGCGCCATCGCTCGCTTCCTCCCGCGATCGGATTCCGCGCGGAGCTTTGTGGGCCGCCACCCGGGCGGTCAACCCCGGGTGTCGTCGCGGCCGGGCGGAGCGAATGAGCCGGCGATCCACCTCGCGCTTGCGGGCGCAGCCCGCCCTTGCCCGATCCGGCAAGGCTGCGGCCGTGCCTCGCCTGCACCATGCAGGAAGCCCGGTCTGCCCTCCGAGGCTTGACGCGGCCCGCGTGACGCACTGCGATGGGCGCGCACAGGCCGCGCACCGGCCCGCGTCGCCATGGCGCGCGAACGGCGCCGCGGCCCGCCCGCCACACGAGACACAAGGATTGGGATAGCATGTCCGAGAGCGACTTCGACACGGCGATCGCTGCCGTCCAGCGCGAATGGGTCGGCCGGAAGCGTGTCCAGGAGGACGAGATCGGCCTGACCACCGTGCGCCGCGTCGCCGGCATGCTCGACCTCGACCCGGACTCGTTCCAGGCCGGCACGCCACTGCCGCCGCACTGGTTCACTCTTTTCTTCGGCCCGATCTTCCGCCAGTCCGACATCGGCCCGGACGGCCACGCCCGGCCCGGCGTCGTGCTTCCGCCCATCCCGCTGCCGCGCCGCATGGGCGCGGGCCGGCGCGTGAAGATCATGGGCCGCCTGCGCGCCGCCGAGCCGGCGCGGCAGACCACCGAGGTGGTCGCGATCACGCCGAAGAAGGCCCGTACAGGCCAGATCGCCATCCTCACCCTGCGCCAGACCGTCGAGGCGCGCGGGCAGACGATCGCGGTGGACGAGTTCGACGCGATCTACCGCGAAGCCGTCCCGCCCGGCCAGAAGGGCCCCGCCACCACGCCGACCCCGGCGCCGACGGATGCCGCCTGGTCGGACGAGATCGTGCTCACCAATACGCTGATCTTCCGCTACTCCGCGATCACCTGGAACGCGCACCGCATCCACTACGACGCCGACTACGCGCGGGGCACCGAGGGCTACCCCAACGTGGTGCACAACGGCGGCCTGACGATGCACCTGATCCTCGACGCCGCGCTGAAGCGCGCGCCGGGCGAGCTCACCGGCTACACCGCGCGGCTCGTGCACCCGCTCTTCGCCGGCGAGACCCTGATCATGGCCGGCCACGCGGCTAGCGACGGGAAGATGACCGTCTGGGGCGCCAACAAGGCCGGCGCGCTCTGCGCCCAGCTGGAGCTGGAGTTCGCGAAGTGACCGGAGGCCCGCTGGAGGGCGTGCGCGTCGTTGACCTGACGACCGTCGTCGTCGGGCCGATCGCCTCGCGCACGCTGGCCGACCAGGGGGCGGAGGTGATCAAGGTGGAGGCGCCGGAGGGGGACATCCTCCGGCACCTCGCCCATGGCAGCCGCACGCCCGGCATGTCCGGCAAATTCATGAACTTCAACCGCAACAAGCGCGGCGTCTGCCTGAACCTGAAGCACCCGGACGGGCTCGCCGCGATGAAGCGCCTCCTCGCGCGCGCCGACGTGTTCGTCAGCAACGTCCGCCCGCCGGCGCTGGAGCGGCTCGGCCTCGACCACGCCTCCCTGTCGAAGGACAACCCGCGGCTGATCGTCTGCAACATCGTCGCCTTCGGCCGCGGCGGGCGCTACTACAACCGCCCGGCCTACGACCCGATCATCCAGAGCCTCTCCGGCGTCGCCGGCACCTTCGAGCGCGCGATCGGCGAGCCGCGCTTCGTGCCGATGGTGATGACCGACCACGTCACCGGCCTGATCGCCGCGCAGAGCATCGGCTTCGCCCTCTACCGCCGCGAGCGCACCGGCGTCGGCGAGGCGATCGAGGTGCCAATGTTCGAGAACATGGCGAGCTTCGTTACCTCCGAGCATCTCGGCGCCGCGACCTTCGACCCGCCCTGCGGCCCCTCCGGCGACGGCCGGCTGCTGAGCCCGGACTACCGCCCGCTGCCGACCAAGGACGGCTACATCACCGTCGCACCGAACAACAACGCACAGGCCTTCGCCTTCTTCGACGCGATCGGCCGCCCCGAGCTCAAGACCGATCCGCGCTTCTGCACCGCCGCCGCCCGCACCGCGCATCCGGAGGAATACTTCAAGGTGCGCGCCGAAGGCCTGCGGCAGAAGACCACCGACGAGTGGCTGGAGATCTTCGCCGAGCTCGACGTGCCGGCCGCGCGCTACAACACCATTGACGACCTGCTGACTGATCCGCACCTCGCCGACGTCGGCTTCTTCTTCCCCGAGGAGCACCCGACCGAGGGCCGCATCCGCCGCACCCGCGTCGCCAACCGCTTCTCCGGCGGCATGCGCGAGGACACGCTCCCCGCGCCGCGCCTCGGCCAGCACACCCGCGAGGTGCTCGCCGAGCTCGGCTACGGCGCCGAGGAGATCACCCGCATGGTGGAGGCCGGCGCCGCGATCGACCGCCACCGGACCGAGACCGTCTGAGACCCTGCCCGGAGTCCCCAAGCCATGACCCAGCGCGCTCCGCTGCCCACCTGGCGCTCGCTCCTCTTCGTCCCCGCCACCGCCGAGCGCTTCGTCGCCAAGGCGCACACCCGCGGCGCGGACGCGATCATCCTCGACCTCGAGGACTCGATCCCGCCCGCGGAGAAGGAGGCCGCGCGCGCCGCCCTCGCCAATGCCGCACGCATCGTCGGCCAGGCGGGGGCGGATGTGGTGGTGCGCATCAACCGTCCGCTGGAGCTTGCCGTCCCCGACATCGCGGCGGCGGTGATGCCGCAGGTCTCGGCGCTGATGCTGCCCAAGATCATGGGCCCGGAGCATGTCCGCCTGCTCTCGGAGGTCGTCGCGTCGCGCGAGGCCGCGCTCGGCATGCCCATCGGGCACACCCGCTTCATCGCGCTGGTCGAGACCCCCGCGGCGCTGCAGCACCTCAACACCATCGCCGCGGCCGATCCGCGCATGGTCGCCCTCGGCGCCGGCGGCGAGGACATGGCGACCGAGATCGAGGGCCAGCCGACGCCGGACGCGATGTACGTCTTCGCCATGCTGGCCATCGCCGCGGCGCGCGCCGCCGGCATCCTGCCGATGGGCGTGCTCGGCCCCTTCGCCGACTTCAAGGACCTGGAGGCCTACCGCGCCGGCCTGCGCCGCTCCCGCGCCCTCGGCTTCGCCTGCGCGGCCTGCATCCATCCGGTGCACGTCCCCATCATCAACGAGGAATACGGCGTGAAGCCGGAGGAGCTGGACCGGGCCAAGCGGCTCGTCGCCACCTTCGAGGACGCGGTGGCGCGCGGCCTCGGCGCCGTCGCATTCGAGGGCGCGATGATCGACCTGCCGATCGTCGAGCGCGCGCGCCGACTGATCGCGCGCGCCCGTCCCGGCTGAGCGCGGCGCGGGCCGGCCTCGCCGCCGCCGCGCCGCCCCTGCTCAGCGGCGCGGCATCGTCCTGTCCGGGCCGATGTCGGTATCCGGCGCCATGCTGGTGTCCGTGCCGGTGCGGTCGCCGGTCGGGCCGGCGCTGCGCCATTCGGCGGCACGGCTCTGGGTATCCACCGGGTTGTGCCGCGCGAGGATCGTCTCGGCCTCGGGCAGCCGCGATTCGTCGGCGCGCACCGTCACCAGGCTGCCGCCGCGGCGCACGCCCTCCTCGTAGACTCGGGCATCCTCCTCGCTGATGCCGGCGCTGGCCAGCGCCCCGATCAGTCCGCCGGCCACCGCGCCGGCGCCCGCGCCGGCCAGCATCGCGACCAGCCAGCCCGCCGCGACCACCGGCCCGAAGCCCGGGATCGCCAGGCTGCCAAGCCCCGCCGCGAGACCGGCCCCGCCGCCGAGCAACGTGCCGATGCTCGCACCGATTCCGGTGCCGGAGGTGGAGTCGTCCGGCCTCGCCGTGGTCGTCTCGCCCCGGCTCTGGCCGCTGGCGATGAGGCTGACCTGGTCGGAGGTGAAGCCTGCCGTCTCGAGGTCGCGCGCGGCGCGCGACGCATCCTCGTAGCTGTCGAACAGGCGCGCAATCGTGCGGGTCGCCATGGGGGATTCGTCCTCTGTGGGGATTGGGTTTCGCGGGGGGGGGGGGGCGGGGCCGCCCCGGGGGGGGGGGGGGGTGGT
>JADGHI010000357.1 GCA_019689515.1 Acetobacteraceae bacterium
CCTTCCCCCCGGTAGCGGCCGCGGCGCACCCGTCGTCCCCGGGAAGGTGAGCGGCAGCCCGCGCGCGATGCGCGCCGCCAGCACGCCGAAGGCCTGCGCCTCCAGCGCGTCGCCGTCCCAGCCCACGACCTCCACCGGCCGCACCGGCTCCGTCAGCGCGTCGGTGAGCGCCCGCATGAGCGCCGGGTTGCGCCGCCCGCCGCCCGTCACCAGCCATTGCCGCGGCGGCACCGGGAAGTAACGCGCGGCCGCCGCGACGCAGGCGGCGCAGAACGCGGCCAGCGTGGCCGCACCGTCCTCAGGCGAGAGGTCCTCGATCCCGGCCGCCTCCAGCGCCCGGTGGAAGTCCAGCCGGTCGAGGCTCTTGGGCGGCGGCGCGGCCAGGTAGGGATGGGCGCGCAGCCGCGCCAGCACCGCCGCGTCCACCCGGCCGGCCGACGCCAGCGCCCCGTCGCGGTCATAGGGCTGCCCGGCGCGCCGCTGCGCCCAGTCGTCGAGCGGCCCGTTCGCCGGGCCGGTGTCGAAGGCGAGCAGCGCGCCCTCCCCCTCTCCGATCCAGGTGACGTTGCCGACGCCGCCCAGATTCAGCACGGCCAGCGGCTTCGGCAGCGCCGCGGCCAGCGCCGCGTGCACCACCGGCACGAGCGGCGCCCCCTGCCCCCCCGCCGCCACGTCCGCGGAGCGGAAGTCGAACGCCACCGGCGTGCCGGTCAGGCGGGCCAGCAGCGCCGCATCCCCGATCTGCCAGGTCCGCCGCTCCGACGGCCGGTGCAGGATGGTCTGGCCGTGGAAGCCGATCAGCTCCGCGGGCTCGCCGAGGGCGGCGACCGCCTCGGCGTGGCGCTCGGTCAGCCGGCGGACGCAATCCGCCAGTTCCGGCTCGTCGCCGCGGAGCCCCGGCGCCGCGTCCAGCAGGGCGCGCAGGTCGCGCCGCAGCGCGGGGTCATAGGGCAGGGTCAGGCGCGGGCCGAGGCGGCCGATCCGTTCGCCGTCCGTCTCCACCCAGGCAGCGTCCACCCCGTCGAGCGAGGTGCCGCTCATCAGGCCGATGGTTCTCATCATGGCCGTGCCGTGCTAGCCGCTCCCGCTCGCTCGATTCCAGGATTTCCGCCGAGAGCCGTACGCCATGAGCGCCGCCCCGACCAGCGACTTCCTGCGCGAGGCGCAGGAGCGCGGCTACGTCCACCAGATCACCGATGTGGAGGCGCTGGACGCGCGCCTCCGGGCCGGCCCGGTCACCGCCTATGTCGGCTTCGACTGCACGGCGGACAGCCTGCATGTCGGCCATCTGCTCTCGATCATGCTCCTCCGCCTGTTCCAGCGGACCGGGAACCGGCCCATCGTGCTGATCGGCGGCGGCACGACCAAGGTCGGCGACCCCTCCGGCAAAGACGAAGCCCGGCAATTGCTGACCGAGGCGCAGATCGAGGCCAACAAGGCCGGCATCCGCCGCAGCTTCAATCCCTTCCTCGACTTCGGGCCGGGGAAGGCGATGATGCTCGACAATGCGGAGTGGCTGGACTCGCTGCTCTACATCCCCTTCCTGCGCGACATCGGCCGGCATTTCAGCGTCAACCGCATGCTGACGATGGACAGCGTGCGGCTCCGGCTCGAGCGCGACCAGCCGCTCTCCTTCCTCGAATTCAACTACATGCTGCTCCAGTCCTACGACTTCCTGGAGCTGTACCGTCGCCACGGCGTGATCCTGCAGATGGGCGGGTCCGACCAGTGGGGGAACATCGTCATGGGCGCCGACCTGGTGCGCCGGATGGAGGGCGCGGAGGCCTTCGGCCTGACCACGCCGCTGCTCACCACGGCCTCGGGCGCGAAGATGGGCAAGACTGCGGCGGGCGCGGTGTGGCTCAACCCCGACCGGCTCTCGCCCTACGACTACTGGCAGTTCTGGCGGAACACGGAGGACGCCGATGTGGGGCGCTTCCTCGCCCTGTTCACCGACCTGCCGATGGCGGAGGTGCGCCGCCTCGCCGCGCTGCGCGGCGCGGAGGTGAACGAGGCGAAGAAGCTGCTCGCCACCGAGGCCACGGCGCTGCTGCACGGGCGCGAAGCGGCGGAGCTCGCGGCCGAGACCGCGCGCCGCACCTTCGAGCAGGGCGAGACGGCGGAGACCCTGCCTTCGGTCACGCTGCCTCGGGATGTGCTCGAAGCGGGAGCGCCGGTGGCCGCGGTGCTCGTCCAGGCGGGCCTCGCGAAGTCGAACAGCGAGGGACGTCGGCTGATCGCGCAGGGCGGCGTGCGCCTGAACGACGAACCGGTGGCGGATCCGACGGCGACCATCACCGCAGGCATGGTCGCCACGGAACCGGTGAAGCTCTCCGTCGGCCGCAAGCGCCACGTGCTGGTGCGGCGCGCCTGACGGAAGGCGGCCGGGCGGGCGGGTGGCGGACACCGCCGCCGTGCCCAGCCCGGAAGTGGGCCGGACCGGGGCCCTACTGCCGACCTACTTGGTCGAGCCGGAACAGGTTCCTCAGGAAGCCCGGCGTCAGCGTGGACAGCGGGTTGATCGTCACCTGCGGGTCGTTCACCGGGCCATGCACGCGGAAGGCAGTGGCGAACAGGCCGCCCCCCGTCTCCGGGCTGAACAGCCGCCCCAGCAGCGGGATGTTGCCGAGCAACTGATTGAACACATAGGCCGGCACGATCGTCCCCTCCATGTCGATCACCCGGCGCGTCCGGTCTATGCGTCCCTGCGCCGTAATGCCGAGCGATGCCGAGAAGGCGCGCGCGCCGTCGTGCAGCACGAGCGCCTGCGGCGAGAACGAGAACGGCGCCACGAGCCGCGCGAAACCGAGACCCGGGCCGCGCAGCGCCTCCACCAGCCCATAGACGGAGAGCGCCTGCAGCAGCTTGCCCATCGCCGGCGCGTCGCGCACCACGAAGTCCGACATGTCCGCCGTGCCGGTGAGCGTCGCACCGGGCCGCGCATGATCGTACATCGCATCCACCGCCAGCCTGCCGCCCTGAATGGTGCTCACGACGTCCATCGCGCGCAGCAGCGCGCCCGCATCCTCGGCGGCCAGAGTGACCCGGCGCCGCCCGTCCGACTGCGGCGCCAGGTTGAACGCCACCGCATCGCCGGTGGTGGAGCGCTCTGCCGTACGGACCCTGGCCTGGGCTGCGCGCAGCACGCCGCGACTGTCCACCCGCGCCTGCGCGCCGAGCGCAAGCAGCTCGCGCCGCTCGCCGAGCAGCACGCGCTCGAACTGCGCCGCGATCGCCAGCATCGGCGTCCCCGCCGCCCCTCCGGCATCCCGCGCCGGAGATGCGGCGGGGCGTTGGGGCTGCTGCTCCGGCGACGGCGTCCCGGCGAGCAGCGGGCGGAGATCGAGCACGGGTCCGCGCAGGGCCATCTGCCATTCACCGCCCTCGCGCGCCGGCGGCTGCACCGTGCCGGCGAAGCGCGTGCCGCCGATCCGCGCGTCGAGCACCTCGATGCGCTCCGGCCGGTTGTTGCGGAAGGCCGGGATGCGGGCGCGGATGCCGAGATCGCCGGCCGCCTCCAGCCGGGCACCCTCCACGGATTGCAGCGCGTCGCCGCGCAGGCGCAGCTCCGCCTCCGCCATCCCCGGCCTGCCCCGCGGCTTGCTCCAGCCGAACGGGTCGAGCGCGAGCGCCACATCGCGCAGGTCGGCGCGGACGGTCGCGCGGCCCTGGCCGTTGCGCCGGGCCTCGTGCCGAGCCTCGACGCCGATGGTCCCATCCCCCAGCACCTCGCCGAGATCGGCGCCGAGCGCGGCGAGGCTGCGCTGCCCGACGCGCGGCGCATTGATCGTCGCGCGGCTGATGACCTGGTCGGGCGCGCCGGCCCGGAAATCCATCTCGACCCCGACGCGGACCGGTGCCTCGGCGAACTGGCCGCTGCCGGACAGGCGCAGCCCGTCATTGTCCACGCCGAGATCGAGCGTGGCGCGCTCCAGGTCGCGCCCGAGCAGCACCTTCGGCACCCTCACCTCGGTCAGCCGGGCTTCGGCGCCGATCCGCAGCTCCTCGACCGGCAGGGCATCCATCATCGGGAAGGCGAGGGACAGCCGGCCCTCGAGCATCCCACTCGGAGTCTCGATCTCCACCCGCCGGCGGTCGAGCAGCCGCAGCCGGGGATGCTTGAGCACCGCCCACAGATCCTGCACCGGCCCGGCGAGACGGAACTCGAAATCGGCATTTTCAGGGTCCGAACTGAGCAGGAAGCGCAGCGTCCCCTCCCGCGCCTCGATCCGCGTGCCCTGCTGGCGTCCGCCGCGGGTGCGCACGACGATCTCCGAGAGGCCGAATTCGGCGGTCGCCGCGGCGCCCTCGACCGGCGGGATCGGCCGCAGCCAGTGGACCGTCGCGTCGCTCGCCTCGGCGGTGCCCGAGAGCGCCGTGACGACGAAGCTCCCGGGATCGTCGGGCGAGGCCATCTCGCCCTCGATCCGGAAGCGCCCGTCGCGCACCGTGCCGGCGGTGATGTTGTGCAGCATCCACCCGCGCGCACCCCGCGCGATGCCCTCGGGCCAGTAGGCGCCAAGATCGGCGAAGCGGACGGCATCGAGCGCGAGCGTCACCGCGCCGCGCCACGGGCCGCCTTCGATGCGCCGCGCCTCCGCCGTGGCGGTGAGCACCGGCCCCTCCGAAGGCGGCTCGGCCACGGCGGGTGC
>JADGHI010000358.1 GCA_019689515.1 Acetobacteraceae bacterium
GCACCATCCGCACCGGGTGCATCGCCTGGCGGAACTGCCCCACCCGCTGCTCCCGCCCGGCGATGACCTCGGCGAGCGGCTTGCCGTAGCGCCGCTCGCGCGACGCGATGAAATAAGCGCGGTCCTCCGGCCCCAGATGCGGCACGATGTCGGCCACCACCAGCCCGGCGATGCCCGGGATCTGCACCGAGTCGGCCCAGGTGTTGACGAAGCGCGCCAGGGCCCGCCCGCCCGGGCCGCCGAACAGCGAGGGGCGGTCGGGGTAGGCGTCCTCCAGGTATTCGGCGATGCGCCAGGAATCGGCCACCACGCGGTCGCCGTCGCGCAGTACCGGCACCTTGTCCTGGCCCGAATCGGCGATCGCGGCCTTGTCGCTGAAGCGCCAGGGGAGGGTCTCGACCTCCAGCCCCTTGTGCGCCAGCGCGAGCCTCGCCCGCCAGCAATAGGGGCTGAACCGGCGCGCGGGGTCCGCCCCGCAGAGATCGTGCAGCAGCCGAGCCGCCATGCGGTTCTCCTTTCCTCGACAGGCCCGCCCACCGTAATCTTCAAGAGGAAATTTCCGAAACCTGGGTCATTCCACGGACCGGCATGGCGGACCTGCTGCTCGCCCTCGACCAGGGCACGACTTCGACGCGCGCGATTCTGTTCGGGCCGGATCTGCGGCCGCGCGCCATGGCGCAGCGCGAGTTGCCGCAGCACTACCCCGCCCCCGCCTGGGTGGAGCACGAGCCGGAGGACCTCTGGTCGGCCAGCCTCGCCGTGCTGCGCGAGGCGCTGGAGCGTGGGGGCGCCGGGCCGCGCGAGGTCGCCGGCATCGGCATCACCAATCAGCGCGAGACCACCCTGGTCTGGGACCGCGCCAGCGGACGGGCGATCCACCGCGCCATCGTCTGGCAGGACCGCCGCACCGCCGAGGCCTGTGCCCGGCTGCGCGACGACGGCAGGGCCTCCGCGCTGATCGCGGAGCGCACCGGACTGCTGCCCGACCCTTACTTCTCCGCCACCAAGCTCGCCTGGATCCTCGACAACGTCGCCGGGGCCCGCGCCGCGGCCGAGCGCGGCGCGCTCTGCTTCGGCACGGTGGACAGCTTCCTGCTGTTCCGCCTGACCGGCGGCCGCGTGCACGCGACCGACGCCACCAATGCCGCGCGGACCATGCTGTTCGACATCCGCCGAGGCGCCTGGGACGAGGATCTGCTCCGCCTGTTCCGCATCCCCGCCGCCACGCTGCCGGACGTGCGCGACTGCGCCGCCGAGTTCGGCACGACGGACCCCGCTCTCCTCGACGGCGTCGCCGTGCCGGTCCGCGGCATGGCCGGCGACCAGCAGGCGGCCACCCTCGGCCAGGCCTGCTTCGCGCCGGGCATGGTGAAGGCGACCTACGGCACCGGCTGCTTCGCGCTGCTCAACACCGGAGCCGTGCCTGTGGCCTCGCGCAACCGGCTGCTGACCACCATCGCCTGGCAGCTCGGGGGGAAGCGCAGCTACGCGCTCGAGGGCGCGATCTTCGTCGCGGGTGCCGCGGTGCAGTGGCTGCGCGACGGGCTCGGCATCATTGCCGAGGCGCGCGAGACCGACGCGCTGGCGGCGCAGGCGGACCCGGCGCAGGCCGTCTACCTGGTCCCCGCCTTCACCGGCCTCGGCGCGCCGTACTGGGACGCGGAGGCGCGCGGGGCGATCCTCGGCCTCACGCGCGGCACCGGCCGCGCCGAGATCGCCCGCGCCGCGCTGGAGAGCGTCGCCTACCAGACCGCCGACCTGCTCGCGGCCATGCAGGCGGATCTTGCCGCCACGGCACCCGGCGCGGTGCCCGCGGCGCCCGGGCAGCAAGTGCTGCGCGTGGACGGCGGCATGGTTGCTTCTGACTGGACCATGCAGTTCCTCGCCGACCTGCTCGGCACTCCCGTGGACCGCCCGACGGTGCTGGAGACGACGGCGCTCGGCGCCGCCTACCTCGCCGGGGTGCAGGCCGGGCTCCGCCCCGCCCCGGACGATGCGGCGGAAACCCATTGGCGGCGCGACCGCCGCTTTCTCCCCGCCATGGCACGGGAGGAGGCGGAGCGTCGGCTGACCGGCTGGCGCGACGCGGTGGGCCGGATCCTCACCACCAGCCTGCCTGCGCCGCCGGCGGGCAGCAGGACGGAGGCAGGCTGAGCGATGGCGCGCATGGCCATGGAGACCGGACGCCGCCCGGTGCTGCGGCGGCACATGGATCCCTCCGAACGGCAAGCCGGGGTGCTCGGCCTGTTCGGCGCCTTCTGCTTCGTCGTCGTCGCGATCTACGTCAGGCTGATCGGCCGCGCCGATCTCGACACGAGCCTCCAGGCGGCATTGCGCGCCGCCGCCGAGTGGGTGGACCCGTTCGGGAGCTACTGGGTGGAGGCGGCGGCCCGCGACCTGGCGCCGGCCGGCGGGCCGACCATGATTGGCCTGGTCGTCGCGGTGGCCGTCGTGCATGTCGCGCTCACCCGCGGCTGGGGCGGCGCGGCACTGGTGCTGGCGGCACTCGGGGGCGGCGTGCTGTTGGGGGTGCTGCTCAAGATCGGCTTCGGCCGGTCCGGCGTGCCCATCTCGCTGCATTGGCTGCCGTTGTTCGGCGCCAGCTTCCCGAGCGCCGGCGCACTGGTCCCGGCGATCGTCTATCCCACCCTCGGGGCCGTGCTTGCCGTCACCTACGGCGGCGGCCTGGTCGGCGCCTTCCTGATCGGCTGTTCCGCACTGGCGGCGCTGCTCATCGGGCTGAGCCGCGCCGTTCTGGGAGTCCACCTGCCGACCGACGTGCTCGCCGGTTGGTCCGCGGGCCTTGCCTGGGCCTCGCTGTGCTGGATCGTGATGCGGCGCACCCGCGGCTGGGGGCGGATTTGACGAGCGGATGAGCGGCCGGTGCAGGCGGAGCAACGCCGGGGGCTGCGCCGCACACGCCGTTCCGTGACCCAGGTGAGGATTCACGCTGATACCGGCGCGCCTGTGCCGTGACCCGTCGCTACGGGCTGGGGATCGCTCCGGAGGCCGCTCCGTCGCCGTGCGGCCGTGAGGGTCGGTGTCCTGGCTCGTCGGTACGAAGCCGGTGCCGGGCCCATGGTGCCCGGCACCGGCTGCCCCGGTGACCTGTCGGGGCGATGCGCCTGCCCGCGCCCGGTTGTGGCAGGCGGCGGTCGGATCAGCCCTGCACGAGCGGGCAGCCGCCCTCGTTCAGCGGCCGCATGGCCTGCTCCGCCTCGATGGTGCCGACCAGACGGTAGAGGTCCCACTCGCTCCTGACCTCGGCCGGCGGCTTGACCTCGAACAGATAGACCGGGTGGATCTTGCGGCCGTCCTGCCTCACCCGCCCGGGGCCGAAGCAGTCATCATCGGTCGGGATGGACTTCATGCGCTCGATCGCGGCGCGGCCGGAGGCCTTGATCTCGGCGACGCCCATCGCGGCGGCGGTCTTCAGGTAATGCAGCACCGCCGAATACGCGCCGGCGTGGTTCGTGCTCGGGTAGATGTTGGGGGGCATCTTCGGCAGCACCCGTTGGGTGAAGGCGCGCGTGCGGTCGTTGAGGTCCCAGTAGAAGGGCTCGGTCAGCAGCAGCCCCTGTGCGGCCTCGGCCCCCATGGCGCGTACATCGCCGAGCAGGCAGAGCAGGCCGACCAGCTTCATGCGGCGGGTCAGCCCGAACTCGCGGGCCTGCTTCACGCAGTTGACGGTATCGGTCCCGGCATTGGCGAGGCCCAGCACCTTGGCCCGCGATGCCTGCGCCTGCAGGAGGAAGGACGAGTAGTCCGTGGTCTGCGGAAACGGATACCGGGCCTGGCCGAGGACACGCCCGCCCGCCGCCTCCACCGCCGCCGCGGTGTCGCGCTGCAGGGCATGGCCGAAGGCATAGTCGGCGGTGAGGAAGAACCAGGTGTCGCCGCCTGCGCGCACCGTCGCGGTGCCGGCGCCGTGCGCCAGCATCCAGGTGTCGTAGGTCCAGTGGACGTGGTTGGGGCTGCAGCGTGGCCCGTACAGGTCTGCGGTGGCCGGGCCGGTGGCGAGGAAGACCTTGTCCTTCTCGCGCGCGATTGCGGCGACGGCGAGGGCGATGGCCGAATTGTTCACTTCCAGGATCGCGTCCACGCCGTCGCGGTCGTACCATTGCCGCGCAATGGCGACGCCGACATCGGGCTTGTGCTGGTGATCGGCGTGCAGCACCTCCACCCGTAGCGGGCGGTTGCCGGCGCGGGAGAAATCCTCGATCGCCTGGCGCACGCAGGCCATCGTGCCCAGGCCCGACAGGTCGCGGTAGGGCCCCGAGAGATCGCCCAGAATGCCGAGGCGGAGCACGGGCTCGGCCTGCGCCTTCGCGGCGCGGGCCGCGGCCAGGCACCATGCGCCAGCAAGCGTCCCTCCGGTGGCAAGAAGTTTGCGCCGGGTGCTGTTCATTCTCCTCCCTCGCCCCAGTTTGCGTTGCGCCGCGCGCGGGCGGTCGCCGCGCGGGATGCGGCCACAATAGCATCGTTCCTGCTTCCATGCACACTCATGCATGGCTCATGCCTGGACCGCAGCCAGCGACGGGCGTGGCGAGAGAAGCCGGCCACCGTATGAAGCGTTCCGCGTGGCGCGGCGCACAGGGGCGCACAACAACCGGGGGGGGAGTGCGGACGGACGCGGGATCCGGATGCGGCG
>JADGHI010000359.1 GCA_019689515.1 Acetobacteraceae bacterium
CCCTTCGTGCAGGTGGGGGCGAAGGTTGCGCAGGGGCAGACCCTGCTGCTGATCGAGGCGATGAAGACCTTCAACCAGATCAAGGCGCCGAAGGCCGGCACCGTCACCCGCATCCTGGTCGAGAACGGCGCGCCGGTCGAATACGGCGAGCCGCTGATGGTCATCGAGTAGCGGCCCGGGCACGGCGACAGCGGCGACGACGACCATGTTCGGCAAGATCCTGATCGCCAACCGCGGCGAGATCGCGCTGCGCATCCACCGCGCCTGCCAGGAGATGGGCATCCGCACGGTCGCGGTGCACTCCACGGCCGACGCGACGGCGATGCATGTGCGCCTCGCCGACGAGAGCGTCTGCATCGGCCCGCCGGCGCCGCGCGACTCCTACCTCAACGTCGCCGCCATCCTCTCCGCCGCCACCATCACCGGGGCGGACGCGATCCATCCGGGCTACGGCTTCCTCGCGGAGAACGCCCGCTTCGCGGAGATGGTGGAGGCGCACGGCTTCGCCTTCATCGGCCCCTCGCCCGAGCACATCCGCATGATGGGCGACAAGATCGCCGCCAAGGCGGCGATGCGCCGTCTTGGCGTGCCGCTCGTCCCCGGCAGCGAGGGCGCGGTCGCGACGCTGGATGAGGCACGCTCGGTCGCGGCGGAGGTCGGCTACCCGGTGCTGATCAAGGCCGCCGCGGGCGGGGGCGGGCGCGGCATGAAGGTCGCCCGCAGCGAGGCGGAGCTCGAGGAGGCGTTCCGCGTCGCCCGCGCCGAGGCCAAGGCGGCCTTCGGCGACGATTCGGTCTATGTCGAGAAATTCCTCGACCGGCCGCGCCACATCGAGTTGCAGGTGCTGGCCGACACCTACGGCAACGTCGTGCATTTCGGCGAGCGCGACTGCTCGCTGCAGCGCCGCCACCAGAAGCTGGTCGAGGAGGCCGGCTCCCCGGTCCTCACCACGGCCGCGCGCGATGCGCTCGGGGCGCAGGTGACGAAGGCGCTGGCCGCGCTCGGCTACCGCAACGCGGGCACGCTGGAGTTCCTCTGGCAGGACGGGCACTTCGCCTTCATCGAGATGAACACCCGCCTGCAGGTGGAGCATCCGGTGACGGAGATGGTCTGCGGCGTCGATCTGGTGCGCGAGCAGATCCGCATCGCTGCCGGCGACCGGCTCGGCTACAGCCAGTCCGACATCCGTTTCCAGGGCCACGCCATCGAGTGCCGCATCACCGCGGAGGACCCGGAGACCTTCGCGCCCTCGCCGGGGCGCGTGAGCATGTACCACGCCCCGGGCGGGCCCGGCGTGCGCGTGGACAGCGCCCTCTACTCCGGCTACGCGGTGCCGCCCTACTACGACAACCTGGTCGCCAAGCTCGTCGTGCACGCCGGCACGCGGGCGGAGGCGATCGCGCGGATGCGCCGGGCGCTGGCCGAGATGGTGGTGGACGGAATCCGGACCACGCTGCCGCTGCACCAGCGCATCGTGGAGGACCCGGAATTCCAGGCCGGCGACTACACGATCCACTGGCTGGAGCGTTTCGTCGCGCGTGGCGGGCGCGACGCGCGCGCCGCCTAGGCTGCCCCCGCCCGCCGGTCGCCGGGCCTACTCCGCCTCGAGCGGCGCGTTCAGCGCCACGCCGGGGACGCGGATTCCCGCGGGCCGACCTTTGGCCGTCGCGCCCTGCCAGTGCCGCGTATAGACCTCCGGCAGTGCCGGTCCGTCCTCGCAGGCGAGCCAGAGGCGGAACAGGTGACGCCGCCGCTCCGGCTCCGGCCAGTCCTCGAAGGCGGTGCGCGAGTGCATGATCCAGTGGTTGGAAAGGAACTGGATGTCGCCGGGGCGGAATTCCATGTCGAGGTGGATCGCCGGATCCTCGGCCAGGCTGTCGAGGAGGTCGCAGGCGGCGTCCAGCTCCGGCGTGATGCGCGGCACCTCCGGGAAGCGCTGCGCCTTGCGCATGGCGCTGCGCACATAGGTCGCGATCAGCCCGCCATCCGGCATGAGGTTGAACACTGGCACGGCGTACCAGGGCTCCGCGCCTTCCGGCACCTCGCCGCGGCGGTCGCGGTAGACGGGCTTCACCAGCTCCGCCAGCAGGTCCGGGCGCCGCTTCAGCATCTCGTTGTAGAGCGCGCCGGAGCTGACGATGGAGGAGAGCCCGCCCGATTTCGCGGGCTTGAGGCACAGCAGCCCGACCACGTCGGAGGAGTCGCAATGATAGGGCAGCCGCGCCGCGGTCTGGTAGCCGCGGCCGGTCGGCGCCGCGTAGTCCACGCCGATGTCCTTCACATGGCCGAGGATGTGGCCCTTGGCGTTCTGCGACACCGGCTCGCCGATCTTCGCGCCGAGGCCGAAATAGGCGATGGCGCATTGCCGCTTCGTCCAGCGCTCGACCGGCACGCCGCGGATCAGGATGAAGCCGCGCCCGCGCAGGACCGCCTCCTTCACCTGCGCGACCAGCGGCGCGAGGCCCGGCACGGAGAGGTCATCCGGCCCGATCGCCGCGATGTCCTTCCCCGTGGCGTCGAGACGCGCGACCGCCTCCTCCAGCTCGGCGATCTCGGTGGCGGTCAGCGGGCGGATCCACTCTTCCGGCCGCTGCGCCATCTCCGGCCCGTACCAGACGAAGGGGCCGGATACCGGCCGGAGATTGCCGGCGATGCCGGCCGGCGCGTCGTTCACTGCCGTCTTCCTCCCTCGCTCGCCGCCGCTGCGGGCGCGCCGGCCGGGCGCACGCTGGCCGCTAGCGTCCGCTCGTCCATCCGCGGCTCGACGACGAGGCCGGCCCGTGCCGCCCAGATGTTCACGAGCTGGAAGAGCGGAATGAAGGCGACGTCCTCCACCGCCATGCGCACGGCCTCGCGGAGGATCGCCTCGCGCGGCTCGTCGTCCAGCGTCGCCGCCGCGCGCGCGGTCAGCGCGTCGAGCGCCGGGTTCGAGTAGCGGCTGCGGTTGGCCGAGCCGGTGCGCGTGCGCGGGTCCGCGGTGCCGATGACGTTGACGAGGAAGGAACTCGCCTCGCCGGTCGAGCTGCCCCAGCCGGCCAGGTACATTGCGAATTCCTGCCGTGCCGAACGGGCGGCGAAGGAGGTCCAGGGCAGGGCCTCGACCTGGGTGCGCACGCCGATGCGGGTCCACATCTGTGCCACCGCCTGCGCCGTCCTGGCGTCGTTCGGGTAGCGGTCGTTGGGGCTGTGCAGGGTGAGGCGGAAGCCCTGCGGGTAGCCGGCCTCGGCGAGCAGCCGCCGCGCGCCCTCAGGATCGTAAGGCGGTACCGGGACCTCCGGATTGTAGCCGAAGGCGCCAGGCGGAAGCCACTGACCGTTGGGCTGCGCGGTGCCCTCCATCACCCGCTCGGTGAGGGCCCGGCGGTCGATCGCGATGGAGAGCGCGCGGCGCACCCGCACGTCCTTGAAGGGGTTGCGCGGCAGCGGCCGGCCCTCCTGGTCCGTCACGAACGGTACCGAGCCATCACGCGAGAGATCGGGGCCGAGGTAGATCAGCCGCACGCCCTGGCTCTCGAACACCCTGACGCGCGGGTCGCGTCGCAGTCGTGGAAGGTCGGCCGTGGGCACCTGGTCGATCACGTCCACGTCGCCGGCGAGCAGGGCCGCGGTGCGCGCGCCGTCGTTGCCGATGAAGCGGTAGGAGACCCGCGCCCAGGGTTCGCGCTCGCCCCACCAGGCGTCGTTGCGCGCCATCTCGGTGCGGTCGCCAGCGCGGTAGGAGACCAGCCGGTAGCGCCCGGTGCCGATGGCGGCGCGGCCCGAGTTGTAGTCCTCCGTCGTCGCCCCCTCGCCCGCGTGGCGCGAGACGATGGCGATGTTGGCGAGCTCGCTCGGCAGCAGCGCGTGCGGCGCATGGGTGTGGATGCGCACGGTGAGCGGGTCCACCACTTCGACGCGCGCGATCGCTCGGACATAGCTGCCGAAGCCGCCCGGGCTGTTGGGCACGTTGGGGGCGCGGGCGATGGTGAAGGCGACGTCGTCGGCGGTGAAGTCGCGCCCATCGTGCCACTTCACGCCAGGCCGCAGGCGGAACTCCCAGACCGTCGGGCCCACCGGGCGCCATTCGGTCGCGAGGCCCGGATGGGGCCGCGTCCGCGCGTCGCGCTCGACGAGGCGGTCGTAGATGTGCAGCGCGAGGGCGTTGTTCGGGCTGGCGTTGTAGAAATGCGGATCGGCCGAGGTGACCGAGCCGCCAATGCCGATGGTGAGCACCGTCTGCGGCTGTGCCTGGGCCTGGGCGTGCCTCGGCAGCGCGGCGGCGCCCGTGGTGCCGACCGCCAGGGCGAGCAGGGCGGCGGTCAGGGCAGGGGAGTGGTGCATGTTCCTCATGGATTCGGGGTCTTCCCTGTGTTGGCGCGGCCGGGCCGGAGCATGGCTCCAACGGCATCGGGTTCCTATCGGTCTGCCAGCCGCTGGCAAGGGCGTGACCCCGAATGCGCCGGGCTCGGCTCAGTTCGCGGGCCGCACCGCCGTGGCGATCGTGCGCTCGTCCATCCGCGCCGCGTAGGTCAGGCCGCGCCGCGTCGCCCAGATGTTGATGAGCTGGTAGAGCGGGATGACTGCGACGTCGTCGGTGGCCATCTGCACCGCCTGACGCAGCAACTGCTCGCGCTGCTCCTCGTCCAGGGTCGCGAC
>JADGHI010000360.1 GCA_019689515.1 Acetobacteraceae bacterium
TGGGGGGGGGCGGGCGGGCGCGCGCCGCCGGCGGCGGCGTCGGGGCCCCCCCGGCGCTCGATCGGGGCGAGGCCGTCGCGCAGCAGCCTGAGCGCCTCGGCCGCGCGCTCGCGCGCCGTCGCGAGGTCGAGGCCGCGCTTGCCCTCCGGGTCGGCGACGCCGAGCCCCATTTCGCGGGCCTTGCCCTGGCGCATGTAGCGGAAGGACCACAGGGCGCGGCCCGGGCCGGTGACGTGGAGGTAGAGGTTGCCGCCGTCGGCGTAGCGCGCCGGCCTGCCTTTGCCGATCAGGGACGCGACGGACTTGGTGTTGAGCCGCTTCGCCGCCTTCGCCACGGCCTGGGAGCCCGCATCCGCAACCCCACAATGGCCCCACAATATCGCATCGGTTACGGGGGGACAATGGGACACGCCGAGGGGCGGCACATCCTCGGATTCTGCTGGATTTCTCGGGCTTCCTGGGGCGACGGGGGACGATCAGGGATCAGGCGATGGCGGAGGGAGTGGGATTCGAACCCACGAGACCCTTTTGGGGCCTACGCACTTTCCAGGCGCGCGCCTTCGACCACTCGGCCATCCCTCCACGAGGCGGCGGACCATAATCGCGCTGCATCCGCACCGCAACCATCGCAGCACGCCGCGCGATGAGGATCAGACCCGCAACGACTGCGCCCCCAGGAAAACGCACCACCCGCTGCCCCGGTCGTGGCCCCATCTCCTCGCCGTCAGCGCCCGACGCGCGCGGCTGCCCCCTCTTCGATGGGCAGCGCCTCGAACAGCGCCGCCAGTGCCAGCAGATCCATCGCCCGTTGCACAGGTGCGGCGCGAAGCTGCGCCGGCGCGATCCGCCTCAGCGCCTGCGCGGCGAGGTCGTGCCGGCCGATCCGCACCGCCGCCTCTGCCAGGCTTGGGCCGCTGGCTCCCGCCTCCAGGGCGGCGCCGATCCAGAGGGCCGCCGGCTCGGCCTCGCCGCGCGCGGCGTGGAACTCGGCCATTGCCGTGGCGGCATAGCCGCGCTGGTCGGGCGCCACCAACTCGGGGAACCGTCCCGGCGGCGGCTCCACGCCCGCCGCCCCGGCGGCGAGCGCGGCCTTGCGAATCTCGACCCAGCCAGTGGCGCGGGGCGCGGCGGCAAGCTCGCGCAGGAGGCGAAGCGCGTCCTCCTCCCGGCCGCAGCGGTACAGTTCCACCGCCACGCGCGCGCGCAGCGCATCGCCGATCCCGGGCAGGCGCTCCAACGAGCCGCCGTGCAGGGGCGGGATCCGCAGCCCCAGCAGACTCGGACCGGATGACGGCGCTGCTCCCGCCCCACCCCCGGACGGCGGTCCGGCGCCTGCGGCACGGGCCGAGGCCGGCGGCGCCATCGCCTCCAATGCCGCCGTCGCGAGGAAGCATGCCGCCTCGCTCCGGCCGAGGTCGTTGAACGCCCCCGCCACCTCGAGCAGGTGCTGCGGTCGGCGTGCCCCTTCCCGCGGATCGGCGGCCTCCGCTGCGGCCCGCATCGCCTCGGCCGCCTCCAGCGCCCCCGGCGCGTCGTCGAGCGACGCGTGCCGCAGCCGCGCCACGCCGCGCAGCACGCGCAGCCGCTCGGGCACCGCGAGCCGCGGATGCGCCGCCGCCTCGACGGCGAAGCCGGCGAGTTCCGCCGAACGCTCGCGCCGCCCCTCCTGAACCGCATGCCGGGACACCTCAAGCAGCGCCGCCGCCCTTCGGTCCGGGCGCGCCACATCGAGTGCCGTCGCCTCCGCGGACTCCGCATCGCCCAGGTATATGTGTAAAACACCCCGCCCCGGGGGGGCGGGGCCCGGGGCGGCGCGCGCGGCGCGGTGCAGGGCGGCGCGCGCGGCCTCGGTCTCGCCGGCGCAGGCGAGCGCTTCGGCGAGCGCCTCCCAATCCGGTACCTGGCGCCGCGGGGGGCGCGCCTCGATCGCGGCGGGCCAGCGTTCGAGCAGCGCGGCGAAGGTCGCGTTGACCTGGCGCGTCGCCGCGGGGACCTGGCCATCCTGCCGCGTGGGCTCGGCGCCGCCGCTGGTAGCCGCCGGGGCCGTGCTCCCCTCGCCCGCCGCCATGCGCGAACCCCGGGCCGTGTGGTCGCGGCAGAGCAGCCGGGCCAGCTCCGCATAAGCCTGGGCGCGCCGGGCGGGCCCATCCGGGCCGCGGCGGGGGCGCTGCCGCTCCGCCAGCTCATCCAGCGCGCCGAGATCGGCGGGGTGCGCGGGATCCCTGCGCGCCGCCCAGAGCAGCTCCGCGACCAGGATGCGGTCGGCCGCCTCCGTGCGCCGCGCTCCGTCGCGCTCCGTCCCCGCGTCCTCGCGTTGCAGGCGCTGGAGGATCGCCTCCGCCGCGTCCAGCCGACCGGCCAGGGCGAGCGCACCCGCGAGGCCCGGCAGCAGCCGGTCATCGTCGCGCGCGGACAGGCTGGCCGCGACGGCGAGTTCAATCAGGCAGGCGGCGGGGTTGGGGCCGGCCAGACAGGCGGCCTCGGGACCCGCGGGCGCCGCCGCTGCCCGGCCGTCCCGCACGAGGCGCGGACCGTCCGGCGGCGCCGGGATCAGCGCGAGCACGGTGACGGTGGCCGGGACCAGGAGGAAAGCGAGGGGACGCAACACCGCGCCAGCTTGCCATCCGCCGCGCCGCACCGCGAGCCTTTCGTTCGGATGCCGAACGGTGCGGCGCAGCCCATCGCGGCGGGCCAGGCCTGAGGTGCCCTCCATGCCCGCAGCGCCGCTTCGGCCACTGCGCGCCCTGCGCTGTCTCGGAGAGACTGCCGTGGCGCGCGCCGGGAGACGCCCTCACCGGTCACGGTCCGGTGGCGCGTGCCCTCTCGGCGGCGGCATCGCCGACCGCCCGCGCACGCCCCTTCCTGTTCAGCCGGCTGCGCCGGGCCGCGCCAGGGCGAGGTTCGAGTCCTCGAACAGCCGCACCGCCTTTTCCACGTCGTAGGGCTGCTCGCGCAGCGTCTCCGGGTCCCACTCGCTGCGCGCGACGTTGAAGAAGTCGCCGCCATAGACGTGGATCGCGCCGGTCAGGCGTGGGATCGGGTTGGTCACCGAATGGACGATCTCGGCGCCGAGCGCGGTGCAGTCGCCGGTGGAGAGCGACCTGGCCCCGGCCGCCTCGATGCGGCGACCGCCCTCCTCTTCCTCGATGCGGCGCCAGAAGATGTTGTCCTCGCGGCCCGAGTAGATGCCGATCACCGCCCCCATGCGATGGTTGTGCGGCATGATCGTCATCATCGGGCCCCAGACGACGTTCAGGATGGTCAGCTCCGGCGAGTGGTGCAGCCGGATCAGCCCGGCGCGGCTCGGCTCTCCGAGGCCGCGCAGCACGCCGGAGGAGTCGGAGACCGCACGGGCCACCACCTCGCGCACCGCCCGATGGGTGCGATCGGCCACGATGGCGTCGCGGCAATCGGCGACGAAGCGATCGAGGTCGAACATGCGACGCGCCTCCCCGGGGAGGGCGCCAAGCGCCCCCGCCGTGCGCCGAGGCTACGCCATCCACCGCCCCGAATTCAGCGGAATTCCGCCGCGGCGCGCCTCACGCGAACAGGAAGCCGAGCCGATCGCCCTCCAGCACCGCGCAGGTGAGCGGCCCGCCCGACCAGGCGGCGGTGTCGAGGTTGATGCGGTTGTCCCGCACCTCCGGCGCGAAGCGCGCGGTGTGGCCGTGCACGACGACGACGCCGTGATCCGCCTCGGACTGGAGGAAGTCGTGACGGATGCCGAGCAGGTCGTCCTCGCTCTGCGCCTCAAGCGGAACGCCGGGGCGCAGCCCGGCATGGACGAAGAGATAGCCGCCCTCCCGGTGATGCAGCGTGAGGCCGCGGTCCAGGAAGGCGCGGTGCTCGGGCGGCAGCGCCGTGGCCCAGGCCTCGCTCGGGGCGTCGGGATCGAGGCCGTAGCTCGCCAGCGTCTCGCGCCCGCCGCACCACAGCCAGTCGGCACGCGCGCCATGGTCGCCCTCGAGCACCTGGCGCACCATCCGCTCGTGGTTGCCGATCAGGTTGATGGTGCGGACGCCCGGCACGGGATCGCGCAGCAGCAGGCGGATCACGCCGGCGCTGTCCTCTCCCTTGTCCACGTAGTCACCGATGTGCAGCAACAGCGGCGCGGCGACGGGACGGCGCGCGAGGTCCTCGGCGATCATGGCATGCAGCCGCGCGAGCCGCTTCGCACAGCCATGCACATCGCCCACGGCGTAGACGCGCCGGCCGCGCGGCAGCGTCGCGGGTGCCTTGGTGAAGCGGATGGAGGGAGCGGCCATCTCACTCCTCGCCGAGGAAGATGGCGAATTCGCGCGCCGGCGCGCGCTCCGTGATCAGGGTGTTCTCCGGCGCGTCCGGATCGGCGTAGCCGAGGGACATGCCGCAGACCACCGTTTCGCTGTCCGGGATCGGGAGGTGCTTGCGGATGGTCCTGTGGCGGCGAGCGAAGGCGGCCTGCGGGCAGGTGTCGAGCCCATGGGCGCGGGCGGCAACCATGAGGTTCTGCAGGAACATGCCGTAGTCGAGCCAGGAGCCGATCGCCAGCCGCCGGTCTATGGTGAAGATGATGCCGACCGGGGCGCCGAAGAACTCGAAATTGCGGGCGTGCTGCCGGCGCATGCGCTCGGTCTCGCCCCGCT
>JADGHI010000361.1 GCA_019689515.1 Acetobacteraceae bacterium
GTCCCCAGCCCCTCCCCCGCATCGCCGGCAGCGCGGCACGCATTGCGTAGAAGGCGCCCGAGAGGTCCACGGCCAGGACCTGGTTCCATCGCTCGATCGGGAACTCCTCGATCGGATGAGTCGCCTGGATGCCTGCGTTGTTGACCAGGATGTCGAGCGACCCGAGGCGGCGCCGCGTCTCCTCCGCCATGGCGGCGCAGGCCTCCGCGTCGGCGATGTCCGCGGGCGCAAAGGTGACGCGGACGCCGTACTCGGCCTCCATGCCGCGCCGCAGCGCCTCGATCGCATCGGCATCGCCGAATCCGTTCAGCGCGACGTCCGCGCCCTCTGCGGCCAGGCATCGCGCGATCCCGAGACCGATCCCGGAGGTGGATCCGGTGACCAGCGCCACCCTTCCCTTCAAGCGCATGCCGTTTCCTCGAAGTACGGGCCGCCGACGGCCTTGCCGCCGGAAGGCCTTGGTCCCGTTTCTCGCCTAGCGCGTCGTGGTCTTGCGATCGGTGACGTCGGAGGTCTGTGCCGCGGCCTCCAGGACAGCATCGTTGGCGGCGCGCATGGCCATCGCTATACGGTCGAAGGCCTCGACGCTCAGCCGCGCCAGGTCCGCGAAGCCGGCCTCGACGGGCGCGCGGTCCGGCGCCGTGGAGCCGTTGAGCCCCCGCAGCATCGCCTCGATCGTGGCGTCCTGCTGCCGGCGGAGGATGTCTCTGCCGAGGTCGAACAGCGTGCGGTGCAGTTCGAGCATCACCCGGGCGCCTTCGATCGTCCAGGCCATCGCATGGGCCGCTTTGGCGTAGCCGATCATGGCCTCCGCCAGGCCCGCCGCGGGCGGCGCCTCCGCCGTCCTGGCCCGGCCGCCCAGCGATCCCGTCGTTTGGTCCATTGCCTTTCCCTTCCTGCTCAGCGGAGCGCCTGGCCGGCGCCCGCGCTCGGGTCCGGCGCGAGCCGCATCTCGGGCACCTCGCCCTCAACCCGGAGTGGCGCGCCGGTCGTGGCGAGGATCTGCTCGACCGTCACGCCCGGCGCGCGCTCGCGCAGAACCAGTCCGTCCCCCGTGGGCTCGACCACGGCCAGATCGGTCACCACGAGGGTGACGCGGCGCGCGGCGGTCGCGGGCAGCGTCAGCTCGCGCACGATCTTCGGCCTGCCCCGCGCCGCGTGCTGCATGGCGACGACCACGCGCCGGGCGCCGGCGACGAGGTCCATGGCGCCGCCCATGCCGGCCACCATCGTCCCGGGCACCATCCAGTTTGCGAGCCGCCCGCGCGCGTCCACCTGCAGCCCGCCGAGCACCGTCATGTCGAGGTGGCCGCCACGGATCAGGGCGAAGGAGGTCGCGCTGTCGAGGCTGCAAGCGCCGGGCACGGCGCCGACGAAACCACCACCGGCATCGACGAGGGCGGGATCCTCCATGCCTTCGGGCGGGCGGGCGCCGAAGCCGATGATGCCGTTCTCGCTCTGGAAGGCGACCCGGATGCCGGGCGGCACGTAGCGCGCCACCAGCGTCGGCAGACCGATGCCGAGGTTGACCAGCGTCCAGTCGTGGAGTTCGAGCGCCACCCGGCGGGCGATCAGCTCCTTCGCGTCCATGATCAGTGTCTCCGTTCCACTAGGTGGTGGACGAGGGCGCCTGAGGTGCGGACCGCATCGGGCGGGATCGCGCCGAGCGGCACGATCTCGTCCGGCTCCGCGATGACGCATTCGGCCGCGAGCGCCATGACCGGGTTGAAGTTCGCCGCGGCGAGCCGATAGGTAAGATTGAAGAAGTAGTCCGCCTCATGTGCGCGGATCAGCGCGAAGTCGGCGCGTAGCGGCGGCTCGAGCAGGTACTCGCGTCCGTTCAGCTCGATCACCCGCTTACCCTCCGCGACCACCGTGCCGACCCCGGTGGGCGTCAGCACGCCGCCGAGCCCGGCGCCACCGGCACGGATGCGCTCGGCCAAGGTGCCCTGCGGCACGAGTTCCACCTCGATCTCGCCCTCGAGCATCTTCCGCTGTGTCGCCGGGTTGGTGCCGATGTGCGAGGCGACGACGCGTGCGACACATCCCGCGTCGATCAGCTTGCCGATGCCCGTGCCCGGCCGCGCGGTGTCGTTCGCGATCACGGTGAGGCCGCGCGCGCCGCGCGCGACGAGCGCATCAATGACTCGCTCCGGCGTGCCCACGGCAAGGAAGCCGCCGATCATCAGGCGCGCCCCGTCCGGGATCAGCCTGGCCGCCTCGGTCGCCTTGATCGCTGAGCGCATGCCGACGACCCCCGATGCAGAGTCCTGATCCCGCCTCCGACGCCTGGTGGGCGTGCGGGCCTGGCCACAGGCGGCGATCCGCTCGTGGCGCAAAGCCCCAAGCGGCGCCCCGCCGCACCTGCCTGGAACCTAGGGCGCCATCACCGCGCGAGTCGCGGCCTATAGGTATCGGAATTCACCAGTTTCGCGGCCGCACGAATCGCGTGCTCTGCCTGCGCATGCCGGGTCGAAAGGAACCGCCGCGCGCGTCCTCGCAGAGCTGCGCGTCGCGACGCGCTTCATCGCCACCAGCTGCTGGCGAATTTTGACATCGTTCGAACCTTGCTCGTGGCGCAGCGGGAGCGCGATGCTTTCACCTGCTGGCCGGTAGAAGCGAGGCCTGAGGCAGGTATTGGCCACGCGACGGCGCCCCTTCGGATCGGTGCCGAGCGATCCAGCCTTGGCCGGTCACGTGGCGTGCTCCGCCGCGGCCCAGGCGATCCGCAGCGGGCCGTACTGGTGGGCTGCAACACACGGGCAGGCGGCCGAGTGCCCGACCGAGCGTGGAGAGACTGGAGCGTCATGAGCACTGCACTCGAGACTCCAAGGACGCTCGTCGGCCTCGCGCGCGGCGAGGTCCAAGTCGGGTTGACCGCCAGCATGGAACGGGAGTTGCGGCAGCAGAGCTTCGACCTTGCTGCCGCGCTGTTCGGCGCTCCCGACGCGGACAAGGCCCACCTCCCCGACGCGGCAAACGCGCTTATCGTCCAGTCCCTTGTCCTCGACTTCGCCGCGCGGCGGCTGCCGGGCCCCGGCTGCGAGGTACTGGAGGAGGAGCTGCGCTTCCTCGACGACCCGGCGGCCGGCGACAGCGTCATCGTCACCGGCACCGTGACCGCACGGCCGACCGAGGACACGGCGACGATCGGAATCGAGGTCCGCTGCCAGCGCGGCCCTCTTGCCGAGGGCACGGTGACCACGCGCCTGCCCGAGCGCCCGGTCGCCCTCACGCCGGAGGCGCGGCCGGACATCATCCTTCACCGCCACCGCCACCTTGAGCGCCTGATGGCGCGCAGCGCCGAGGCGCCGCCGCTGGCCGCGGCCGTAGCCTGGCCCTGCGACCGCGACAGTGTGCTCGGCGCGGTCGAGGCGATGCGCCGCGGCGCGCTGCGCCCGATCCTGGTGGGGCCCCGCGCCACGATCGAGGCGGCGGCGGCCGGTGCCGGCGCGTCACTCGAGGGCGCCGAGATCGTCGAGGCCGAGGACCCGCACGGCGCCGCCGCCGCTGCGGTGCGCCTCTGCCTCGAGGGCCGCGCCGAGGCCCTGATGAAAGGCAGCCTGCACACGGACGAACTGATGGCCGCCGTCGTGGCGCGGGAGGGTGGGCTGCGCGGCACCCGCCGCATCAGCCACGTCTTCGCCATGGACGTGCCCTCCTACCCCAAGCCGCTGTTCGTCACCGACGCCGCGATCAACATCGCGCCGGACCTCGCGACGAAGGCCGACATCATCCAGAACGCGGTGGACATGCTGCGCGCACTCGGCGTCGACACACCCAAGGTCGCGATCCTGTCGGCGGTGGAGACCGTCAATCCCAAGATCCCCGGCACGATGGATGCGGCGATGCTGTGCAAGATGGCGGATCGGGGGCAGATCACCGGCGCGGTGCTGGATGGGCCGCTCGCCTTCGACAACGCTATCAGCCGCGCGGCGGCCGCCGTGAAGAAGATCGTCTCGCCGGTCGCCGGCGAAGCCGACATCCTCGTCGTCCCGGACCTTGAGGCCGGGAACATGTTGGCGAAGCAGCTGAGCTACCTCGCTGGCGCGGACAGCGCCGGCATCGTGCTCGGCGCACGCGTGCCGGTCATCCTGACCAGCCGCGCCGACAGCGTGACGTCGCGGCTCGCTTCGGTCGCGCTCGCCCAACTGCTCGCCGAAGCACGGCGCCAGGAGAGGATGTCGCCATGAGCGCACGCGAGCCGCCGCTCGTCGGGGTGATCAATGCCGGCTCGTCGTCCCTGAAGTTTGCTCTTTACGAGGGCGACAGCCGCGCCCTGTCCGGCCAGGTCGAGGGCATCGGGGTGCGCCCGGCCCTGTTGGCCCGGAACGCGGCCGGCGAGACAGTGCAGGCCCCGGACCTCACGCGCACTCCGCCCGCCACGCCGGCCGAGGCGCTGCTCCTGCTGCTGCCCTGGCTGCGCGACCGGATCGGCGGGCGTGCGATCGCCGCGCTCGGCCACCGGGTCGTGCACGGCGGCCCGCGTCATGCGCGGCCGGAGCGGGTGACGCCCGCCCTGCTCGAGGAGCTGACCGCGCTCGAGCCGCTGGCGCCGCTGCACCAGCCGCACAACCTGGCGCCGATCCGCGCCGCGCTCGCGAAGAACCCCGACCT
>JADGHI010000362.1 GCA_019689515.1 Acetobacteraceae bacterium
GGGAGGGCCATGGCGTGCTGCCTCCTGCTCGATGCTGGCCGGCTGTCCGCCCGACCATCCGGGGCGAACGCACCGCCCGGGAGCCGGTTGCCGCGACGGCCCGCCAGGAAGGCCGGACGCCAACCAGCCAGTCATGCGCAGGAGCGGACCGAGCGATGCGCCATGCGCCATGCTTCCCATATTCAGGGCCGCCCCGTCCGCGGCGATGCTCACCTCCAGCGGCGGCGGGCACCATGCGGCCGAGGAGAATCGCGATGGCGCAGGAGATCCGGACGATCGAGCCGAAGGCCATGACGGAGGCGGTCGGCGCGACCCTGCTCGCGCAGGGCTTCGCCCATGTCCGCGCGCCGCAGATGCGCGCCGCCCTGGAGGCGGCGGGCGCGACAGACTGGGAGGGCTTCGCGGCGAGCTGGAACGACCTCGGCCTCGACACCTACATGGCCGATGGCGGCCGCTACCGCCGGCGGCGCTTCGCCTGCTTCGCGGCCTCGGCGGAGGGCGGCATCCGCCGCAAGCCGCACCAGCCGCACTACCAGAGCCGCGACTACAACCCGCTGAACGGCGGCATCGAGCGCTGGTTCGAGCCGGTGACGGACGCCATCGCCGACCACCCGACCATGCGCGCCGTCCTCGGCACCTGCCACGCGCTCTTCGACCGGCTGACGCCGCCCGCGGCGCGCCCCGAGTCCTGGCATGTCGAGGTGCATCAGTTCCGCATCGAGGCCCGCCCCGATGAGGCCGGCCTGCCGACGCCCGAGGGCATGCACCGCGACGGCGTGGACTGGGTGCTGGTGCTGCTGGTGCGGCGCGAGAACGTCGCGAGCGGCGAGACCTCGATCCACGACCTGCAGCGCCGCCCGCTCGGCAGCTTCACCCTCGCGGAGCCGATGGACGCGGCGCTGGTGGACGACAATCGCTGCTACCACGGCGTGACGCCGGTGCTGCCGGTGGATCCGTCGCGCCCGGCCTATCGCGACGTGCTGGTCGTCACGTTCCGGCGCGGCTGACGGACGGAGCGGCGGGCGGAACGGCCGAAGATTCCCCCCATCCGGAAGGCGCGGCGTGGGGGATCCTCTCTCCTGAACGCCGCTGGCTTATGCTCGCCCGATGGTTGCGGCATTATGCGCATGCCCATCGTCGGCCGTGCGCGCGGGTGTGCCACTCTGCCCGCTCCCGCGCGCTCGCGCGCGCCCGTTGAGGTCCAGGAGCCCCGCATCATGACCGTGCCTGCCCTTGTCGCCCGCCGTCCGCGCTTCGCCTTTCGGCTCGGTGCCGCGGCCCTGCTCGGCCTCGCCGTCGCGGCCTGCGCGCCGCCGACCACCAACACCACCGTCGGCGTCGGCGCGATGGGCGTGCAGGGCTACGCCACCTACGGGACCATCCTGCAGATGCGCCCGATTCGCATGGCCGGCACGCGCAGCGGCGCCGGCGCGGCGATCGGGGCCGGCGCGGGCGGCCTGATCGGCAGCACCATCGGCCAGGGCTGGCGCGAGCGCACCGTCGCCGGTGTCGGCGGCGCGCTGATCGGCGGCCTCGCCGGTGCCGCGATCGAGGAGGGGACCACCGGCGGCACCGGATTCGAGTTCATCATCCAGGAGGACGGCAGCCCCGGCCCGATCACGGTCAACCAGACCAACGAGGAGGGGCTGCGTCCCGGCGATCGCGTGGTGATCACGCGCACGGACCGCGTGCGCATCGCCCGCGCCGTCGGCGCCCCGCCGCCCCCGGCGCCGGCCTATGGCTACGGCACGGTGGCGAAGTAGCGGCGACCGCGCCGCCGGGCGCCGCACGTCACCTGGCCCTCGCTCGCCCGCGTTCCGGCAGCCGGCCGGACCGGACCGGCTCTGGCAGCGCGGGCGTGCGGCGTGTATGGAGGCGCGCCGCCATGCTCGCCCCGCTCGCCCCCAACCGCGCCGAGGCCTCCGCAGCGACGATCCCGGTGCGGCATTTCGACGCCGCCGCCCCGCGGCGCCTCGCGCGCGCGCTCGCCGATCTCGGCGAGGGGCTGCGGCGCTGGCGGCTGGCGGCGGCGCTGGCGCGCCTCGACATCCGCAACCGCTACCGCGGCTCGGTGCTCGGCCCGATCTGGCTGACGCTGTCCACGGCGGTGATGCTGGGCGCGCTCGGATACCTCTATTCGATGCTGTTCCAGCTTCCGGTCGGCGAGTACCTGCCCTGGCTCGGGGTCAGCCTGATCCTCTGGAACGTCATCGCCGTGTCGGTCGGCGACGCCTGCGCCTGCCTGACGGCGGCGGAGGCGGTGATCCGCCAGCTTCCGCTGCCGCACACCGTGCACGCGCTGCGCTGCGTGATGCGCAACGCCCTGGTCGCGGCGCACAACCTGCCGCTGATCGCGGTGGTGTTCCTGCTCTTCGGCGTCTCGCCGGGCTGGAGCGCGCTGCTCATCCTGCCCGGCCTCGGGCTGTTCGCGCTCAACGTCTTCGCCGCCTCGCTGCTGCTGGGCATGCTCTGCGCGCGGTTCCGCGACATCGGGCCGATCGTTACGAGCATCATGCAGATCGCCTTCTTCGTCACGCCGGTGATCTGGAAGCCGGAGCTGCTTCGACCGGAGTCGCGACCCTGGCTACCGCTCAATCCCTTCTACGCGCTGATGGAGACCGTGCGCGGCCCGCTGCTCGAGGGCGGCGGCAGTCCCTGGATCTGGGCCGCGGCGTTGTTCTGGACCGCGGTTCATTGCGGCGTGTGCTTCGCCTTCTTCGTCCGCTTCCGCGGCCGGGTCGCCTTCTGGGTCTAGCGCGCGAACGAACGAACGGAGCACGACGCCGCGATGGCCCGCATCCTGGCCGAGGGGCTCTCCATCGAGTTCCCGCTCTACCACCTCGGCGCGCGGTCGCTGAAGAAGCGCCTGCTCGCCGCCACGCCGCTCCGGCTGCGCACCGACAACGCCAACCGCATCGTCGTCGCCGCGCTGCGTAACCTGTCCTTCGAGATCACGCGTGGCGAGCGCGTGGCGCTGGTCGGGCACAACGGCGCGGGCAAGACGACGCTGCTGCGCACCCTCGCCGGGGTCTATGAGCCGGTGTCGGGGCGGCTGACCGTGGAGGGCGCGATCGGGTCGCTGATCGACCCCACCGCCGGGATGGACCTGGAGGCGACGGGGCGCGAGAACATCGTGCTGCGCGCGCTCTACCGCGGCCTCTCCGACGCCGAGGCCGATGCGCTGGCGGAGGATGTGGCGGCCTTTGCCGGCCTCGGCGATTTCCTCGACGTGCCGGTTCGCACCTATTCGGCCGGGATGACCGTGCGGCTCGCCTTCGCCATGGCGACGGCGATGACGCCGCAGGTCCTGCTGATGGACGAGTGGTTCCTCGCCGGCGACGCGGAGTTCATGGCGAAGGCGGAGGAGCGTCTCTCCCGCCTGGTCTCCGACGCCGAGATCCTGGTGCTCGCGACGCACGACATGGCGGTGGCGCGCCGGTGGTGCACGCGGGCGATCCGGTTGGACAGCGGGCGGATCGTCGCGGACGGGCCGGTGGCGGAGATCCTCGCCGCCGACTGACCGGCCGCGCCCGCCCGCCGCCCGGCCTGCGAGGGCGGTGGAGGAGAAGGGCCGCGCTGCGGTGCGCGCCCCCTCCGGCCGCGCTTGTCGTAGTGCCGGAACCTGGCGCCGCGGCGCCCCCAATGGCGCCCGCTGCGAGAAGGCGCTGGTGCGACCGCGGGCGCCGTGCGTCGCCGCGACCGCATCTCGGCCTCGCCTGCGCGCCTGGCGTCATCCGTTCGGCATCCGTCCCGGCGCCTCCCGGTCAGTGGCGGAGCGCGCGATGCGCTGCGCGCGCGGGGCATTTCGGGACATCCGAGCGGGAATCCATTGCAGCAGTACTCGAATATCGTTGCGCAACAACCAATCATACCGTATGGACGATGATGGTCCTTGCGGGATTGCAGTATGTAACCCCTGCGTTACCGTTCTTCTCCGTAAAGTTTCCCATCAGAACCCATCTCTCCTGTCCAGACGCATTTTCGCGTTGCCTCACGGTTTATGTCTGGCCTTTCCTCCCCCCGTCGCGCGATCACGCGATCGCGAGATCAAGGGGGGTTAGAGAACCTATGGCACTACTCACGCTTCGGGCCACCGACGGCGCCGACAGCTTCGCCTTCGCCGCCGGGGACGGGGCGGCGCGCATCCTCGGCTTCGAGGTCGGCGTCGACAGCCTCAGCGCCAGCCCCTACGCGGCCATCGTGCGCGAGGTCGTGCGCGCCGACGGCGTGCCGGTCACGATCTACCGCTACGGCTGGGGCAACGACGTCGTCCGCCTGCCCGGCGTCTCCGGCGTCACCGTCGAGCAGCTCGAGCACCCCGGCGGCGCCGCCCCGGCGCCCGCCGTCGGCAACGGCGTGGCCGACGCCCACCACTTCGACGCCTGGCAGGGCGCGGCGACCATCGAGGGCTTCGAGGTCGGCCTCGACAGCCTGAGCGCCACCACGGCCTACGGCTACGTGCCCTGGGTGCTCGAGACCACCCGCGACGGCGTCGCCGGCACCGAGTACCGCTACGGCTGGGCCGACGACGTCGTCTGGCTCCCGGGCGTCACCGGCGTCACCGTCGAGCAGCTCGAGCACCCCGGCGGCG
>JADGHI010000363.1 GCA_019689515.1 Acetobacteraceae bacterium
TTCCGGGGCCGACCATCCTGCTGGTGATCGGGCAGTCGCTTGGCGCCGGGCGGCGGAACGCCCTGCCGCTGGTGGCGGGGGTCGCGGCGGGGGACCTGGTGGCGATGTCGCTGTCCCTCGCCGGGCTCGGCGCGCTGCTCGCGACCTCGGCGACGCTGTTCACCGTGCTGAAATGGGCCGGCGCCGCCTATCTCGCCTGGCTCGGCGTGAAGCTGTGGCGGGCGCCGGTCGCGGCGGAGGCGGCGCCGGCGCTGCCGCCGCGCCGGGCCGCGCGCGACGCCTTCCTGGTGACGGCGCTCAACCCGAAGTCGATTGCCTTCTTCGTTGCCTTCGTGCCGCAATTTCTCGACCCCGCGCGCCCCTTCGCGCCGCAGGCCGCGATCCTCGTCGCGACCTTCGTCGGCCTCGCCGCGCTCAATGCCGGCGCCTATGCGCTGCTCGCCGGCAGGCTGTCGGCGGCGGTGCGCCGGCCGGTGGTGCGCCGGGCGTTCAACCGTGCCGGCGGGACCTTGCTGATCGGCGCCGGCCTCGCGACGGCCGCAATGCGCCGCGGCGGGGCATAACGCGACCGCACCGCCAGCCAGCCGGTCGGTGCCCCGGACACCTGCCCACCGTGGCCGCGTTCGATGGCTGCGGACGAACGGGCGCCCGGCCTGGCTTCCCCTCCGACGCCTCGCCCCGAAGGGTGTGGACAGACCCGGCCCGGCCGCCGACTATCCCGCTCACTGGAAGGAACGCCATGGCGAGAACACCGCCCGAATCATCCCCGGGCTCGCGCCCCGCGCGCCCGGGTGCCGGTCGTCAGGACGCCTTCTCGGAGACGACCCGCGGCATCCGCGTGACCGTGCGCGCCTTCTACCTGGCCGACCAGTCGCAGCCCGAGCGCGGCCACCATGTCTGGGCCTATCGCGTGACGATCGAGAACCTCGGCACCGAGACGGTGCAGCTCCTGCGCCGGACCTGGCACATCACCGACGGGCTCGGCCGCACCCAGACCGTGCACGGCGCCGGGGTGGTGGGCGAGCAGCCCGTGCTCGAGCCGGGCGAGAGCTTCGAGTACACCTCCGGCACGCCCCTCCCGACGCCATCGGGCTTCATGCGCGGGCAGTATCACATGGTCGTGATCGGCACTGGCGAGGCCTTCGACGTGACCATTCCGGCCTTCAGCCTCGACAGCCCGCACCTGCCTTCGGGACGGGTGCATTGAGCCGGGGGCGCAGCGACCGCGCCGCACCACGCGGTTGCGGAGGCAGGGATGCGTCTTATCTGAATCGACCGATCAGGACCGCGCTGGAGGCGAACGCGGCGCCGGGCGCCGCCCCGGGCCACCGCTTCAGGGGCCCAATTCCTAAGGGACATCCGAGACCGTGAACATCCAGACCCTCCCGGCCGCACAATTCCGGGCCGAGTCCGAGGCCGCGACCGCGCCCACCGTGGAGCGCCCGAGCCGCGAGGAGGCCGAAGCCGCGGTGCGCACCCTGCTTCGCTGGGCCGGCGACGACCCGGACCGCGAGGGGCTGCGCGACACTCCCGCCCGCGTGGTCCGCGCCTACGAGGAATTCTTCTCCGGCTATGCCGAGGACCCCGTCGCGCTGCTCACCCGCTCCTTCGAGGAGACGGAGGGCTACGACGAGATGGTGGTCCTGCGCGACATCCGGCTGGAGAGCCATTGCGAGCACCACATGGTCCCGATCATCGGCCGGGCGCATGTGGCCTACCTGCCGGCGGGGCGGGTGGTCGGGATCTCGAAGCTCGCCCGCGTGGTCGAGGCTTATGCGAAGCGGCTCCAGATCCAGGAGAAGCTGACGGCGCAGATCGCGAACACCATCCAGGACGTGCTCCAGCCCAAGGGCGTCGCGGTGGTGGTCGAGGCGGCGCACCAGTGCATGACCACGCGCGGCGTGCACAAGCACGGCGTCACGATGGTCACCAGCCGCATGCTCGGCGCCTTCCGCGACGACCCGAGCACGCGGCGCGAATTCCTCTCCATCATCGGCGGGCAGCGCTGGCAGGTGGAGGGCTGAGGTGCCCTCCCCCCGCCCGCGGTCGGCCCCTATCGGCCGGTCCGCTCGATGTTCCACAGCACCGGGAAGCCGACCTCCAGCACCCCGCGCAAGTTGGAGCGATAGGCCGCCGGGCTCGCGAACTGGGCGAGCGTGACGATCGAGACGTTCTCGATCGCGCGCGCCTGGAGCTGCGCCGCGATCTCGCGCTGCTTCGCCGGGTCGCTCTCGGCGGCGAATTGCTGCAGCAGCGGCACCTGGCCCTGGTCGCACCACCAGCCCGGATAGGCATTGGCGCAGTTGTACACCAGCACCGGGTTGGCCATCGGGTTCTGCATGTCGAAGCCGGTCCAGACGATCGGGGTAATGCTCCACCCGCCCTGCGCCACCGGCTCCCGCCGCGTGCGGAGCTGCGCCACCGTGCTCCAGTCGGTCGAGCGGACATCGAGGTTGAACCCGGCGCGCCGGAGCTGCTCGATCGCGACCTGCGCGATCGGATCGATCAGCGCCGAATCGCGCGAGTGCAGCACCACGATCGGCTCGTTGTTGTAGCCAGCCTCGCGCAACAGGGCACGAGCGCGCTCCGGGCCCGTGTTGCGCAGTACCTCGGTGCCGGCGTCGGTGGCGTAGGGACCGCCGCACATGAAAATCGTCAGGCACTGGCGGTGGACCATGTCCTCCGGCAGGCCGGTCCCGGCGACGACCTCGGGCTGCTGGATCGCTGCCTGGACGGCGCGGCGCATCCGTACGTCGTTGAACGGCGGCTGGGCGTGGTTGAGGGTGAGCACGCCGTAGATCTCGCCACCGCCGAGCCCACGGGTGACGACGATGCGGCGGTCACGGCGCAGCATCGGGATGAAGTCGGGCGGAGCGCGCTCGATGTAGTCGATCTCGCCGCTCTGCAGCGCCGCGACCTTGGTCGCGTGGTCGGGGATGGAGACGAACTCGGCGCGCTCGAAATGCACGCGCTTGCCGCCGGCAAGGCCGTCCGCCGGCTCCTCGCGCGGGCGATAGCGGGGGTTGCGGCGGAAGACGACGCGGTCGCCGGGCCGCCAATCGTCGCGCCGGAACAGGAAGGGGCCGGAGCCGATCACCTCCTGGATCTGCTGGTTCGGCGGCGTCTGCGCGAGCCGCGCAGGCATCATGAAGGGCACCAGCACCGCCGCCTTGCCCAGCGCCTCGAGGACCTGGCCGAAGGGGCGGGAGAGCTCGAGCACGAAGGTGCTCTGGTCCACGACGCGCAGCTCCTTCGTCGCGGCCATGAGCTGGCGGCCGAGCCCGTCGCGCGCACCCCAGCGGCGGATCGAGAGCACGCAGTCCTCCGCCGTGACCGGCGTGCCGTCGTGCCATTCGAGGCCGGGGCGGAGCTTGAAGGTCCAGGTCAGGCGGTCGTCGCTGACCTGCCAGGACTCCAGCATCTGCGGGCGCATCACGCCCTGGCTGTCGGGCGCCAGCAGCGTGTCCCAGACCATGTAGGCGAAGGCGCGGGTGACGACCGAGGGGGTGAAGATCGGGTCGAGGATCTGCAACTCGGTATTCATCACCAGGCGCAGCGGCTGTTGCTGCTGCTGCGCCGAAGCCTGCTGCGGCGCGGCGGCCGTGCCGGCGAGGAGCCCGCCGACCGCCGCGGCATGTAGGAATGTCCTGAACCTCATCTTCCCAACCCCGTCCCGTTATTGTCCGCCTTTCGCGGAGCCTCCGCGCGGCCCCGGCCCTCCGCGCCGGCGGACGACCGACAGGCCGGCAGCCCAGCGTGGCGAAAGATCGGTCGGCCCGCCTTGTCCGACGCGCGACACGCGCGGGAACGTGCCGCGTTTGCGCACGGCACGCAACCAAGGGCACCGCCGATAAGTCGTCATGAGAGCCGCCGATCTCGGTCACCGGCGGCGCTCCCGGTACCAGCCTCGGGTGCGCGCGGCCATCCCCGCCGCGGAAGAGCGCAGCACTGGCCGGCCGTAGCGTTACGGAGGCGGGCGGAGGTCAGGCGCCCGCGCGACCGCAGGCGTGCCTGCCGCCGCTACTCCGCGCGGATCCCGCTCTCCCGCACGATGCGCTTCACCACCTCGCGCTCGCGCCTTATGCGCTCGGCGAATTCGGCCGGCGTGCTGGTCACCGCGTCGTTGCCGGTCAGCGCCAGCCGATCGCGCGTCGCTGGGTCGCTCGTCGCGTGGCGCAGCGCGGCGGAGAGGCGCGCGATGACCGGCTCCGGCGTGCCGGCGGGCGCGAACAGACCGTTCCAGCTCGTCATGTCGTAGCCCGGAAAGCCGCTCTCGGCGATCGTCGGCAGGTGCGCGAGGCTGCCGCGGCGCTCCGCGCTGGTCAGCGCGATGCCATGGGCGCGCCCGTCATCGATCAGCGGCTTGATCGAGTTCGCGGTGATCAGCACGGCCGAGATGTTGCCCGCGGCGAGGTCGCGCGCCGCCTCCGCCCCGCCGCGATAGGGCACGTGCTCCAGCCGGATGCCGGCACGGCTCTCCAGCAGCGCGCCGGCCAGGTGACCCGCCGAGCCGACGCCAGGCGTGCCGTAGGTGACGCCGCCCGGGTTCGCCTTCGCCGCGGCGACGAAGCCCGCTAG
>JADGHI010000364.1 GCA_019689515.1 Acetobacteraceae bacterium
AACCACAGGTATGATTAATCGAAATTGATATCAGGGAATTTCCAAATATCAATACAGTACAATCATTCAAACATTAATATTAAGAGAGTATGAGGTTTCGTTGATGACCTTTGATAACGAATTCGTTATCGTCTGCCCGGCCTCATGAAGGAGAAGGACAACGCGATGAACCCGAAGCAGCCCTTCCGTTTCTCTGCGGCTGAGAAGCTTGTGCTCCTCGCCTCGGCGATCGCTGGTGTCGGCGTCACCTGGGCCGTCGTCCGGCCGGGGGGCGCCTTGACGGCTGCGCTGATCCTGCTCGCCGCGCTCACCTCTGCCGCGGCAGGCGTGGCGCTGCATCTCCGCGAGCGGCGCAGGGTCCAGCGCAGCGTGGCGCGCCTGAAGGCGACCGAGACGCGTCCCGTGGCTGAGCCGGGCTGGAGCGACCTCGCCCGCGCGGCCTGACCGGCTTCGACCGACAGGCCCAGTCCAGATCGGGAAGGGCCGGGAGCGGATGGAAAGCCAGCGGACAGATTGGCACGCGCGGACGCGCCGTCTCCGATGGACCGGGGAAAGTCTCGCTTCTGCGGGGTACCGCGACGGAGAGACGAGGATGACAAGCACCTTTGCCAGCCGTTCGGTGGCCGCGATGCGGCGGGTCCGGGATGTGCTCCGCGACGGCCGAGGTGTCAGCGGCCTGGTGTTCGCCGGCAGCATGAGCGCCTTGCTCGGCTTCGCCGCCCTCGCAATCGACGGCGGTGCCTGGCTGCTCGCGCGCCGCAACGCAGTCTCGGCGGCGGACAGCGCCGCGATGGCGGCGGCGGTCGCGATCTCCTATGGCCGCGGCGCCAACGGGGCCACGGTGGCGGCGCTGGACACCGCCCGGCGCAACGGCTTCGCCGAGCGGGAAGGGACGGAGATCACTATCACGACGCCGCTCACCAGCGGCCCCTATGCCGGCGATCCCACCGTGGTGGAGGTGATGATCCGGCAGCTCCAGCCGAGCGGCCTGTCGCGGATCCTCTTCGACCAGGATGTCACCGTCACGGCGCGCGCCGTCGCGGCGCTGATGCTCACGACCGACGCCTGCGTGCTGGCGCTGACCGGGCCGCTGATCATGACGGGCAAGAGCACGACCGCCGGCCCGGCCTGCCTTCTCGCCTCCAATTCCACGGCCGCGGACGCCATTCAGGTCGGGAACACCGCGACGGTAAATGCCTACTCGCTCTACAGCGCCGGCGGGTGTGTCGGCTGTACCAACAAATTCGTCACGCTGGAGCGGCCCTACTCGACCCAGGCGCCGCCGATCGAGAACGTGTTCCAGTATCTCGACTCGAAGGTGCTGCCGACCTTCAACTCCTCCAACTGCATGACGCCGCCGACTTCGGGGATGATCCTCCCCTACGAAGACAATGGCGGAAAGGCATATTGCTCGGATCTTGCGGTGAGCGGCAATGTCACGCTGAACATGCGGCCGGGCACCTACTACTTCCACCACGCCTCCTTCAGCGTCCAGAGCGGCGTCGTGCGTTGCGTCGACAGCGGCGGCCGTCAGTGCGCGGATGGTCAGGGGGTGACCATCATTTTCACCGGCACCGACGTGACCAGGATCGGCGGGCCCAAGATCAACGCCACCGCCGACATCCGGCTCCAGGCTCCGCGCAATCCGCGGTCCGACATGGACTACCGCGGGGTGCTGTTCTTCCGCGACCCGCGCGCCCACAACAACAACAGCGGCAGCCCCGCGGTGCAGATGAACGGCGGCGCGCTTTCGGTCCTCGAGGGCGGGATGTACTTCCCAAACGCCTATGTCCGCTACAACGGCGGGGACGAGGTCAGTCCCTCGCAGTGCACAGTGCTGATCGGCGGCACGATCGACATGTCCGGCAGCGGCGTGACGAACGTGAATATTGCCAAGTGCCCGGAACTCGGCACGCCGATTCCGCGGCGGCGCGTGCCTCGGCTGATCGGATAGCCGTAAGGACCGGCCGGCCCGGCGTCGCCGGACGGGGGCGCCGAGAGAGGGGCAGGCGGGCAGCGCCCCCGCGGGCTTGGCCGGTGCCGCGCGCCGCCCACGCATCACCCTGCCGCTCCTGCCGACGCAACGGCCGGGCGTCGTCCTGCATTTTTCATACTGAGGCGTCGCAGCGCGCTTGGTGGCGTGCATGGCCACACCGCCCCGATTCGCCCTCCCCGGTGGCGTCACCGCTTCGTGAGCACGCCCGTTTCGCCGCCGCCTGCGGCATGCTAGGGGCACCGCCCGCACATGGAACGCTACCGATGCTCCGGCGGCTGAGCCGGCACCCCGCCATCCAGGCGGTGCTCGCCTGGGCGCTCGGCAACTATCTTGACCTGGTGATCCGCACCACGCGCTGGTCGCTGGTGGGCGAGGGGCATGGCCTGCCCTTCCTGCGCCGGCGCGTGCCGGTGATCCTCGCCTTCTGGCACGAGCGCCTGGCGATGATGCCTGCCCTCGCGGTCGTGGCGCGGCGGCTGTACCCGCAGGCGGGCCTCGAACCCCGCGTTCTGGTCTCGCGCCACCGGGACGGCCGCCTCGTCGGCCAGGTGGTGCGGCGCTTCGGCGCGACCATGGTGCACGGCTCCTCCTCGCGCGGCGGGAGCGCCGGCACGCTCGAACTGCTGCGCGCCCTGCGCGCGGGCGAGGTGGTGGTGATCACGCCGGACGGCCCGCGCGGCCCGCGCCGGGTGGCCGCGCCCGGCGTGGTGCAGCTCGCCGCGATCTCGGGCGCCCCGATCCTGCCGGTCGCGGCGGCGACCTCGAATTGTCGGATCCTGAGCCGAAGCTGGGACCGCATGGTGCTCCCGCTCCCCTTCGGCCGGGGCGTGCTCGCGATCGGCGCGCCCATCACCGTGGCGCGCGACGGGTCCGAGGCCATGCTGCCGGCCGTCGAGGCGGCGCTGACCGCCGCCTGCGAGGCGGCCGATGCCGCGGTCGCCGACCCGGTCGCGATGCCCAGCACGCATTGGCGGAGCATCGCTCCGTGAGCCTGGGCGTCGGTGCTCCATGGGTACCGAAGCGTTGGAGCGCGCGGCGATGAGTCGCGCCGCTGCCCCGCGCCCTTCGCGCGGGAGCCGTCGGCGATGACCGGACCGGCCGGGCTCCTGTGGCGGGCGGCGGGCACGGCGGTCGCGCCGCTGCTGCCCTTCTATCTGCGCCGCCGCGCCCGCTCGGGCCGCGAGATCGCCGAGCGACTCGACGAGCGCCGGGGCATCGCCGGAGCGCCGCGCCCGCCCGGACGGCTTCTCTGGATCCACGCGGCGAGCGTCGGCGAGGCGCTCTCCGTGCTCCGCCTGATGGAGGCGCTGGCGGAGCGGCTGCCCGACCTCACCCTCCTGCTCACCACCGGAACCGTCACGTCGGCCCGGCTGCTCGAGGAGCGCCTGCCGCCCGCGCTCGCGCCGCGCGTGCTGCATCGCTTCGCGCCGCTCGACGTCCCGGCCTGGGTGGCGCGCTTCCTCGATTCCTGGCGGCCCGACGCCGGCGTGTTCGTCGAGAGCGAGCTGTGGCCCAATCTGATCGCCGCCGCGCAGCGCCGCGGCATCCCTCTCGCCCTGATCAATGCGCGGCTGTCCCCGCGCTCGGCGCGTCTCTGGGCGCACGGCGCGCCCGGCCTGGCGCGCGAGCTGCTCGGGGCGTTCCGCCTGGTGCTCGCGCAGTCGGACGAAGTGGCCGAACGCCTCGCTGCGCTCGGTGCCGCCCGTGCCGCGTGCTGGGGCAACCTGAAATACGCGGCCGATCCGCTGCCCGTTGACCCGGCTGAGCTGGACCGGCTGCGCCGGCTGACCGCCGGGCGGGAGATCCTGCTCGCCGCCAGCACCCATCCGGGGGAGGAGGCGCTGGTCCTCGGGGCGCACAAGCGCCTCCTCCCCCACCATCCGCGGCTGCTGACCATCCTGGTGCCGCGCCATCCGCAGCGCGGCGAGGCGGTGGCGCTGGAGGCGGACGGGCTGGTCGGGCGCCATGCCGAGGCACCGCGGCTGCGCGTGGCCCGCCGGGCGGCAGGGCAGGAGCCCGGGCCTGCCACCATGGTCTATGTCGCCGACACGCTCGGCGAGCTTGGCCTGTTCTACCGACTCGCCTCGGTCGCGCTGGTCGGCGGCTCGCTGGTGCGCCACGGCGGGCAGAACCCGCTGGAGCCGGCGCGCCTCGGCTGCCCGATCCTGCTCGGCCCGCACACCTGGAATTTCACCGAGCCGGTGAGGCGGCTGCTGACCGCCGGCGGTGCGGTGCAGCTCGCTCCGGGGGGCGACCTTGCCACCGCGCTGGCCCGCGAGGTGGGCGTCGTGCTAAGGGAGCCGCACCGCGGGCGGGCCATGGCGGCCGCTGCCGCCGCGGTCGCCGCCGATCAGGCCGGTTTGCCGGACCGGTTGGCGGAGGCGCTCACCGAGGTGCTGCTGCAGCAGCCACCACTGCCTGGACGGCCGCCGCCCGACCGAGGGACCGGCCCGGTCACGGCGGCATATGGGACGGAGAAGGACTGACCGAGGCCATGCGGGCCCCCGAGTTCTGGGGGCGGGAGGGGAAGGGAATCCTGCCCCTGATGCTCTCGCCCTGTCTCTTATACACAACACCGA